>PQAL01000003.1 GCA_003105035.1 Anaerolineales bacterium
GAAACCGCCTCGGCTTCACCGCCATACCAGCGTAAGAGGTCAATCATATGGATATCCTCTTCAGAATAATGATCGAAGAGAGACGGATTGACTGCGCGCTCACGGTGTTTCTCTGCCACGCATAACGTCACCTGGTGACCAGTAAACAGGTCTTTCGCCTGTTTATACAATGGGGAAAAGCGGCGGTTGAAGGCGATCATGAACACCCTGCCACCCCGCTCAGCCACATCACCCAGGAGGGCCGTCTCCCGGCTGGAAAGCGTCGCCGGCTTTTCCACCAGCACATCCACGCCCGCCTGGAGTAATGTCCGCACGATTTCAAAATGGGTAGGCGAGGGGGTCAATACCACGGCTGCCTGAAGGCCTTGACAGATAAAATCCGGTAGATCGGTGACCCCACTGGGTATTTTATAAAGGTTGCGGTACCGATCAGCCGTCTCGGGGCGGCGGCTCATGACAGCCGCCAGATCCGCAGTCTCCAGGTTAGCCAGCACCGGCAGGTATGCTCGCTGAGCCATTCGTCCCAGCCCAATTATTCCGATCCGTGTTTTCATATAATTCCGCTGGTGCAGCAACCGCCGCTAATGTGCGGAAAAACCATGACCTCATCATCTGGCGTGACCAGCCTGTCTGGCGGCACCTGACTCAAACCGGTCTGGTTTATCACCGCAATATTCTTTTGTTCATCGAGATCCAGCCCCAAAGCGAGCAGCTGATTAAGCAAATCAGCTACTGTCGCATTGTCTGGCAGGCTGAGGGTGGTGCTCGCCATCCCCATTTCCTGGCGAAGCCCACCTAAAAACTTTACCGTGATTGCGATCATACCAGTGCAGGTATCTCCGCCAGACCAAGTTTTTCTAAGGTTTCAGGGCGCGGGTGACCCTGGGCATCCCAGCCCCTCACGGCATAGTACTCGTCGAGCATCACATCCAACATCTGGTTGCTGATAAAATGCCCCTCCGCCGGGCCGTTGGTCACTGCTTCACTCATACGCGGAGGTAGGGCATCATCCTGTCGGGTGATGCCCTCGCGCACCATAATCTGGCGTTCCAGGTTAGATATGCGCTCGCCAATTGTCATCAGCTCCGGAGCAAAATTGTAACCTGTGATGGCTAGCATCGTCTCTGGCGTGGGGGCGGTACTGAACTTGTACGCCCCACGCACCACGGTGCATAAGCCGAGGCTATCGATGTAGGCGCGGTTGTCCTGGAGGGTCTTAACCAGCTGCCCCTTCCCTTCCACGGCGTACCGGTCGTATTTCTTACCCATCAGTTCCTCGCTCACTGTATAGCCACCCACATTGTGGCATGCGCCTCGGACAGAGGTGGCGTAGGCCAATCCCATACCGTGGAAGCCACGGGGATCATAGGCGGCAAAAGTCATAAATTTTGATTGAAGGATATATTTTCCCCATTCAGGCCGGGCCTGGATAATACCCCTGGCGCCGTCGGCGATAATGGCTCCTAAGCCGCGCCGTTGTGCGATGAACCGGAGCATTTCCAGCAAGGCTTGCCCATCACCAAAGCGAACTTCCAGCCCATCGTTATCCTGTGCAGAGACCAAGCCGCGCTCAAACAGCTCCATCGTCATCGCCACCAGGTTGCCAGCCGTGATGGTATCCATGCCAAGCTGATCACACAGCTCGTTGGCAGCAATGACAGCCCCCATATCATTGATGCCACAAGAAGGACCTAACAAACCGATGCTTTCAAATTCCGGCCGCGCTTTCGCACCGGCAAAAGGACCTTCTTTGACTTCTCCCATCTGCCCGCAGGCTACACTGCAGCGGTAGCAGGCATAATTACGCACGTGGTATTGGTCATGTAAGGTCTGCCCGTAGACACCCTGCACTTTCTCAGGGAGCTCCCAGGAGGTTTGGAAATTACGCGTGGGCATACAACCAAGTGCATTGATCGGCTCAACCAGCTGGGCGGTGCCCAACTCGCGGTGCTTTGCACGCGATGTCTTCAGGTCAATGTTGGCGTTTTTCGCGATCTCTTTGCACATGGCGGCGTCGGCCAGGGGCACGGGGACATCTCCCCAAACAGCCATAGCCTTGACTTTTTTCGAGGCCAGCACCGCACCACCACCACCCCGGCCGAATGCCCGCCCATCATCCACAAAGATGGATGAGAATGCCACGCGATTTTCTGCAGCTGGTCCGATGCTCATCGTAGCCCATTTCGGCTTGCGATCGGGCAGCTGTCCCAGCAGCCTTGCGCGAGCTTCCATCGGTTCAAGCCCTTGCCAACCGTCATCGTCCAAAAACTTCACGTCCTCTTTCTCAATTACCAAAGCCGTCCAGCACTTAGACACACCTTCTAAAATCAAACCGTCAAATCCGGCTTCGCGCAAGCGCGGCCCAAAATTTCCGCTGGAATTGGAGCACAAATAACGCCCGGTCTCCAGCCCTTTGGTCGTCAGCTCAAACTTGGTAGTGGAAACCAACGGAGTTCCCGTCATCGGGCCGACAAAGAAAGCCATTTTATTTTCAGGATCCAGCGGCTTGACCTGCGGAGACACCTCCCGCGCATACCACTCGGCTCCCAGGCCACGCGCGCCTAAAAATAGACGCAGCTTCTCATCTGGAATAGTTTCGATCGAATATTGCCGGGTGGTCAAATTTATCCTGAGCAACCGACCCAAATAGCCACCTGAAAACATAGGTACCTCCTAAATTATTACAATATGCGTTGCTTCAATAACATCGGGATTTGTGACGGCGTATCCGCAATCGTCACGCCTGCTTCACGTAAAGCCTTTATTTTTTGTTCGGCTCCTCCGGAGCCTGAGCGAATGATAGCACCTGCATGCCCAAACCGGCGCCCTGCGGGTGCCGCCCGCCCGGCAATAAGGGCCACCACCGGTTTGCTCATGGTGGCAATATACTCAGCTGCCCGTTCCTCGGTAGTGCCCCCAATTTCACCTACCAACGCAACACCTTTTGTCGCCGGGTCAGCTTCAAAGCGCTTTAGGACCTCGACGAATTCGGTGCACACCACCGGATCACCGCCGATGCCTACTGCAGCAGTTTGGCTTAGGCCAGCTTCAGCCAAATTGGCGATGACCTCATAACTCAGCGTGGCACTACGGCCTACCACACCCACTCCCTCTGCAGTACCCTGGCGAAAGATACTCGCAGGAATAATCCCGAGCTTACCGATACCCGGCACAAAAAGACCGGGACAATTAGGGCCAATCACCGTTACGCCGGAACTCCTTGCGCGGGCTTTGATCTCCATCGTATCTCGCATGGGGATATGCTCGGTGACGATGACAATCAGTTGCAGCTTGCAATCGATGGCTTCCATGGCAGCCTGGCGAGCTGCAACCGCTGGAACAAATATCACGGAAGCGTTTGCTCCTTCATTTGACACGCAATCTGCTACCGTATTATATACAGGTAGACCTTCAATAACTTGTCCGCCTCGGCCGGGCGTTACACCCGCTACGAGCGGAGTGCCAGCTTCGAGCATCCAATGTGTTTGCGCTTGTCCGACCCTACCAGTTATGCCTTGCACGATAGCGCGGGTCGATTTGTCTACCCAGAAAGCTGCCATTATCTAGCTCACCAATCCTGCTAACCTGGAAACAGCATCCTCGGTCTGCACCACTCGGATTACATGGACATTCGGCGCCGTTTCCAGCATAGCCCAGGCTTCTTCCTGTTGATTACCTAAAATCTTCACCACCAACGGACGTTCGCCTGGAATCGTTTGCAACGCAGCGACAATCCCTTTCGAGGCTTCCAGCATGCGGTTAATTCCACCATATAAATTAATGATTGCCCCGCGTACCTGAGGTGGTTCCATGATAAGCTCCAGCGCCCCCTGCACCAGAGTTGCGGAAATGCCACCGCCAGTATCCAGAAAATTCGCTGGATTAAGACCTTGTTGCTTGAGCAAATCAATTGTGCACATTCCCAGGCCAGCACCGCTGGTAATCACGCCGATATCGCCGTCCAGCGGGACATAAGACACACCCAATTCTCGGGCGCGTAATTCGCGGGATGAGAGCGACGAGCGGTAAACTTCTGCCAGCTCCGGATGGCGTGGCAAGCTGTTATCGTCCACCTCCAGTTTGCAATCCAGCAGAGCGAGGCTGGCATCGGTCAGGACTGCTAAAGGATTGATTTCCAGAAGAATTGCATCCAGGTCGGCAGCAGCACGGTAGAGCGTCACCAGCACGTGGGCCAAGGCTTCGATATTGACGTCTTCAACCCGGGCTTGGCTTAACCACTGGCGAACCCGGTATACCGGTAAAATATCACCTGGCTCTACCGGCAATTGCCAGATGGCCTGATGACCACTTTGCGCAGTATTCTCAATATCCATACCGCCAGCAAAGCTCACCACCAGGTCAATCCTATCTGAAGCAGAATTGGTAATCACGCCTGCATAGATCTCGCGGGTGATTGGCATGGCTTTCTCAACCAATACCGTAGTCACCTGACAGCCCAGCAACTCATGACCTAAAAGGCTGTGGGCGGCCTCAGTGACAGCCTCAATGGAACTGCACAGCTTTACTCCGCCAGCTTTGCCACGCCCGCCCGTCGGTATCAATGCCTTAACTGCGAAGGCCAAACCACCCAGCTCGCGGGCAACTGCTGTGGCTGCCTCGGGCGTTTGAGCCACCTGACCAGGCGGGACCTGCAGCCCGTAAGCTGCAACCAGACGTTTAGCCAGATGTTCAGAAATGATCAACTTATTTCCTCGGTGTGTCTCAATACAGCGGTGGTGCAAACACGCATAATATGAATAATGGCGTGGATTCTGGATTACACAAGGCATGGGCAACCCCTGGGAGAGCAAGGGCTACATCACCTGGCTCCACATCCTCCCACTGGTCACCGATCTGAGCCTGGCCGCGCCCAGAAATAACAAAATGGATTTCTGTCTCGCCCTCGTGGGCATGGGAAATAAACTCACCACCCGGCTCTATGCGTAGATGGTGAGCACTCATGGCTTCGGTTTCAACGCGGGTAACCAGATCCCTTGAGAAGCAGTCTATCTGCCCAGGCTCAGCTGGCCAGGCACGGGTTGCACCATGTATGATCATCGTCTTCTCCTTTAGTGAAGTGCCGGCGTTTTACAGAGGGCCTTGATTCGCGACCGCATACGCATCGGGATTGACCAATCCGACCGGTTTTTCACCGCCCAGTACCTGGACGATGTTTTCCGCGGCCATCCTCCCCATGCGTAAAACGGTTTCCGTGGTTTGGGCACCCAGATGGGGTTCCAGTAACACCTTGTCGCCCAGATGCAGCAGGGGGCTATCCTTGGGCGGCTCATCAGCAAACACATCCAACCCGGCACCGGCCAGGCGATTTTCTGCCAACGCTTTATAGAGAGCTGCTTCATCGATCAGTCCACCCCGGGCGGTGTTAACCAGGTATGCGCCGGGTTTCATGAGGCTTAATTCTTTCTCACCAATTAGTTTCTGCGTATCCGCCGTGAGCACGGCATGCAGTGTGACAATGTCAGACTCAGCCAATAACTCGTTCAGCTCCACAAAGCGCACATGGTGTTCATCAGCAAAGGCCTTGTCCTGGTAAACATCATAGGCCAGGAACTTGACCTGGAAGCCTTCCAATCGCACCACAACTTCTTTACCAATGCGGCCGAGGCCGACTAATCCGACAGTTTTGCCCGCCAGCTCAGTTCCGATAATGCGACTCCACCCACCCGATTTCACCACCATGTCATGATAAGCCAGTTTCCTGGTCAACGCCATAATCAACGCAACCGTCATTTCGGCTACCGCCACCTGATTCGCACCGGGCGTGTTGGTTACAACCACACCGGCGCGTGTAGCAGCAGCGACGTCTATATTGTCCACGCCCACGCCATGTTTTGCGACCACCTTCAGGCGAGGCGCGGCAGCAATTACCGCGGCGGTCATGGCATCATTGCCAACCAATATCGCATCGACATCACCGACAAGTGAAATCATTTCTGCTTCTTTGAGTGGCTGATCTTGCTCCGGTGTAACAATCTCATAACCAGCATCCTGAAGGACCCGCCAATGATCGCCTTGCATTTTACGGAACGAACGCGCCGTCACGAGCACTTTTGACATTATCTATCTCCTGTATCACGGTAGTGCACTGAATCGATTGAATGGGTCTTGCATTCTATCATGCATGTCTTTGAACATATCAAATAAATAATCGTAGCGTGGCTTGGTGGTAAGGTTTGGCTGGAAGGTTGGCCCCAAGCGGATCGTACGTTCAGCGCCGGTACGCTCATCGGGGTACACCCCCGCGCCCACTCCGGCCAAAATCGCCGCGCCGAGTACACTTCCCTCAAAGACCTGGAATGTGACTACCGGTTTCTGATAAATGTCAGCCTTAATTTGAGACCAAAGGGCGCTCTGCGCACCACCGCCGGTCGTGCGTACCTCGGCCACGCTATTTCCAGCGGCCTCAATGGCTTCCAGGGCACGTCTGAGCTCAAAGGTTACACCCTCCATAATCGCCCGGGAGATGGCACCCTTGTTGGTGCGCAAGCTCATGCCAAAGAAAACGCCACGCGCATAAGCTGTCCCAAAGGTCCGCTCGCCCATCATGTATGGGAAAAACAGCAGACCTTCCGCTCCCGGCTCAACAGCTGCGGCATAATCATCGAGTATCGCATAGGGCGAGCGACCTGTCTGGCGACCCTGGGCGATTTCCTCCTGGCAGAAGGAATCCTTGAACCATTTCAATGTCCCGCCGGTCGAGTCAATAATCCCAAACGGAATCCAGCCCGGCATTACATGGTGTAAATTCATCAAGCGTGCATCCTGGACAGGTTCACTGGTGAACACGGATAAGTGTGAGGCGGTTCCGGTGATATCACAGGCTGAGCCTGGCTGGGTGATGCCGGCGGCCAGGAGCGCACACAGCATGTCTCCCCCACCGGCAACTACGGGTGTGCCTGGTAACAAACCGGTTGCAGTTGCTGCTGCTGAGGTTACGGTGCCAATGACATGTGCAGCTGGGTAGGGTGGAGGGAGTTTGTCCATGTCCAATCCCATCCGGCTAACCATATCTTCAGACCAGGTTTCGCGCTTAGCATCTAAGAGAAAAGAGCCAGATGCTTCTGAATAGTCAATCGCCGCAACCCCGGTTAGACAGTAGTTGATAAAGTCTTTGGGGACGACAAATTTCCAAGTACGCCGATAGATTTCCGGCTCATTAACCTGCAGCCACTTGATCTTGAATCCAAACCAGGAGGCAGCCGGTGGCGAACCTGAGATAAGTTGAGCCGAGGCCGCATCGGGGCGCAGCTTAAATTCATTGACCAGGCTGGCGCTACGCTTATCACACCACAGCTGCACACCATGCGATATCAGCTCGCCTCCAGGGCCTAGAGGCACCGTTCCATGCATCTGACCACTGACACCCACGCCTAATACCTGTTGGGGTGAGATCGCGGCCTTCTGTAACACCGATTGGATGTTTGCGGCCGTCGTATCCCACCACACCTGGGGATCCTGTTCGGCCCATCCTGCACGCGGTGTCTGTAAAATTAACTCCTGAGAGCTGCTGGCAATCACCACGCCAGTCAGGTCAATCAGTGCTGCCCGGCTGCTCTGTGTGCCGATATCTATACCGAGTAAATACTTATTGGCCATAGTCGTCTCCGTGTATCAATTCAAGCAAAACAAAGTCCCAAGGTATGCAGTGGAATTTAGTTAACTAGCCAAATAACACCTGGAGATGGTGCGCATGATTTACCGAAGGGACAAGGGGATTTTTTAATATCGGTGGACTATCTTTCCCAGCGGGAGATTCATCTCAATAATGCCGTAGTAGCCGCAAATAATGCGCTCAGGCTTCAGAATGTCCAGGGGGTCAATGTCTGAGTGCTCAAAGGAGATGGAGCCACGCCCCTTAAAGAAATGCCCAGGTAAAGCGTTCACCGTGCCGGCGGTCAAGACCAATTGTCGCAGCGGCGGCTCGCCTTCTTCAGCAGCAGGGATGTTTTTCAGAGAAAATACTCCCGAGGTTCCCCACGGAATATCGTCATAACTGGCAGGCTCGTCAATCGTGGTCTGAATGGTTAATATCTTGGTGCCGACCCGCTCTACCTCTCCGCGGGCAATTTCCTTATCCAGGCGCACATTGATCGTCGCCAGCTTCTTGCAGAACCCCCAGATTTCCCGCCCTGCTGCCAGGGGGATTTCAGTGGTCACATACAGATAGGGCTCATATGTGCCCACGTAGTCTTTAAATTTTGCCTGGACATAGATGCAGGCTTCTCCACAGGCTCCTTGAGTGCCCATTGGAACCCAGGATACGAAGGCGATAACATTGTTACCCCACGGCTCCATTGGTTCAGGTAATACGGAGCGAATGGCATCCAGGTTGGCTTCATACTGGACCATCACCACCTGCGCATCGCGCCAGATAAGGGGTGGTTTTGAATACAGCGGTGCTATTACGGGGTTGGTGTAACCCCACTGTTCGAGTTTCATGGCATCCTCCTGTAGTTTATTTATCTCTTAATAATAATGTCTACTCTAACGCTGCTTATCGCGATTCAGATCATACACTACGGTTCACTTTTTCTGGATCGTTATCCAGAAAAACTCTAGCGGTACACTGTTTGGATTGCGGGTTGTGTGGAACGGTCCGAAGGGGACGTAGAAGGTGTCACCTGCAGCAACTTCATATTCCTTGTCTTCAACACCCATGATTCCCTTACCACGCACAAAGTAATATATTTCTTCACGGTCCGGGTGAACATGGCCCTTGGTTTTGCAACCAGGATAAACAATCGTGTAGCCAGCGTGAAGAACGCCTCCCTCGGTGTCTTTCGGGAGGACAAGATTGAACACGTCGCGACGGATCTGGTCACCTTCTTCGCGCAGTAGTGCAGCAAAGCCACTTGCGCCTGTCTCAACCGGAACCTTGAACATCTCAACCATTTTCTCCATATTACTATCTCCTTAGTTAATGAATGTACCGATTTTGTCTGAACCGTGTGTTGGCTGCCAAGAATGTTCATGGATTCTTGGCTTATATGGGAGTTATCTCCAATTTCTCACTCTCCATGAGTAATCTCATGCGGTCGCCGCGATGACGGGATTTGTAATAATCAATTGGTCGTCCATCTTCCAGATACACAGTACTTTCAATCATTAACAGCGGGCTGCCAACTTTTACGCTGAGTAGTTGAGCTTCTGCCTCATTCGCCCCAACCGCTTCAACGAAACTCTTGGCTCGATAGGTTTTATAACCCGCACTCTCTCGCAGGTATTTATACAAACCGGTATGGGTCAGGTCGGCCTCCAGCAAGCTCGGGCATAATTCGTATGGAACATAAGAGTTCACGATCACCACGGGAAGGTTTTGGACATAACGCACCCGCCGGATTTCGATGACGGTCGCGTCGGGGTCAAGCTCGAGTTCACGAGCCACCACCAGCGTGGGTGTGATGCGGTGCAATTCTAAAACCCGGGTAACCACCTCAAAGCCGCGCTCAACCATATCGTCATAGAAACCAATCGGCCGGTTGACCAGGCCCTCGATCATCTTAGGCTCAGCGACAAATGTACCACAGCCCTGCTCACGGCGAAGCAAACCGAGAGTCACCAGGGCATCCAGAGATTTTCGGATGGTAGTCCGGCTGAGTGAGAAGTACTCACATAAATCCTCTTCCACGGGAATCTGCTCGCCGACCTTCCAGTTTCCGGATTCAATTTCCTGCTTTAATAATTCAGAGAGCTGGTAGTGGTAGGGAACCGGTGTATCCCGTTTTATTCTAGTGGAATCGAGCGACTCAAGCCGGATCATGATGGATTTATCCCCTTTCTACGGATGATTCATTTCCCGCGTGCACGTTGGACAGCTTCGGCAAAGCGCTGGGCATGCGCTGTCAGGCCTGCCCAGTTTCTTTCCTTGATCAGTTTTGGATCAGTTAAACTTGCGCCGACTGCCACGGCAGCCGCACCTGCGGTGATAAAGGCGGGAATATTATCCAGGGAGACACCACCCGTGGGCAAAAGACGCACATACGGCAGTGGGCCGAGGATGTCCTTGATATATTGTGGGCCGACGGTGGAAGCCGGGAAAACCTTGACGATGTCGGCGCCACACTCCCACGCCGCTAAAATTTCTGTGGGTGTAAAAGCACCCGGCACGATAATCTTGTTATATCGCCGGGCTAACTCGATCAGGGCGGGATTAAAGTTTGGCGCCACCAGGAACTGCGCCCCAGCCAAAAGCGCTGCTCGGCCGGTCTCCGGATCCAGTACGGTACCCGCACCAAGTAGGATTCGGTCTCCCCACTCTTGAGCAATCGTATGAATGGCGTCCAGTGCATTGGGGGTTCCCATGGTAAACTCGATCACCCGCACGCCACCTGCCTCGATGGCCTCTGCGATGGGCACCAGCTCAGCTGGCTCCTTTAAGCGGACAATCGCCACAAGCCCGTGATCCAACAAAAATCGTAGTTGTTCATCTTTGTTCATCATTACCTCTGTATCTTGGTCTGTACGTTTTCGACCTGTGCTTTAAGTTCGGCTGGGGTTACCCAGGTGTAATCGCCAGGTATTGAATGCTTGATGGCTGCCAGGGCATCACCATAGGCCACAGCCTTATTAAGGTCGCCAGTCAGATAACCAAAGAGAAAGCCGGCATCATATGAATCGCCGGTACCCATCCGGTCGATCAGTTCCAAACTGATGGTTCTCCCCGTGTAAACTTTACCATCGGCAAGGGCCAGGCTGCGCCAGATATTGCGAAGAACACTCGGTGCTTCGCGCAGGGTGATCGCCACTACCGGCACATTCCACCGCCCGGCAATTTCCCGGGCTACCTCTTCAGCCTCCCCCTCGAGACCCAAGACCGCATTCGCTTCATCCAGTGTGGTAAATAAAATGGTCACATCCTTGAGCAAGCCGGTGATGCATTCCCGCGCCGCTTCCTTTGACCACAGCCGGGCGCGAAAATTGATGTCAAGGCTGACCACGCACCCAGCTTGTTTGGCCGCGGTGATTGCCTCTACAGAGGCTTCAGCACAGCTTGCGCTAAGCGCAGGGGTGATGCCGCTGATGTGAAAGGCTTTTGCCCCATTCAGTATAGTAGCCCAATCCACTTCACCGGGCTTCAGTTGGCTGATAGCGGAATGCGCCCGGTCGTATATCACCTGGCTGGCGCGTGTAGAGGCACCCATTTCATAAAAGTATAATCCTACCCGGCCATCCTTTGCCCATATAATGTTGGAGGTATCAACGTTTTGTTCCCTTGCCCGGTTCGCAATCATCCGCCCCATTGGGCTATCGACCAGGCGGGAGACCCAGGCAGTCCGCATACCGAGCCGCGCCAATCCAGTTGCGGTATTCAACTCGGCACCACTAATACCCACTTCAAATTTGTGGGCCTGCTCAAGACGTTGAAAATTCGGCGGTGTAAGCCGGATCATCGTCTCTCCGAATGTTACTATGTCATACATTATCTAAGGATCCTTTCACAATCAATCTATGTTAGCCTGCCAAGCCTATAATTCGTTTATATGCTACCTTGTTGCACGAACACCGGCGCTGGATAATGCCCGTTTTACTTCAGCCAGTACCGCTTTTTCATCGATCATCGTAATGTCACCGGGCGTTTCCTGAACCAACATTCCATGGGCTGCACCCCACTGGACGGCTGCATCCAAATCCTTGCCTTTAAGCAGCGCAGCCAGCACCCCGGAGGCGAACGAGTCGCCACCACCCGTGCGGTCAGCGATGGGAATATCCCGGCGGATAGGCGCCACGTGGAGCTTATCTTCGGCTGTGTCGTAGAGCACGCCTCCCCAGCTCACCAGGTCAGCATTGGTTGCTCCCCGCCATTGCGTACCAATCAGGCTGAGATTCGGAAAATCCTTCGCAACTTTCCGCACCGTCTGCTGATAAGCATCCAGCCACGACTCAAAGGATGCATCGTCCGGCACCGGTGTAGTATAGCCCAGCGCATCTGACAGGTCGCTATCATTACCGACTAAGAACCCAAGGTACGGAGTGATCTTCTGGTTGATTTCCCTGGCGCGGTTCTTATTGGGCTCGACCTTGGAGCGGTAGTTCAGGTCGGCAGCCACGAAGGTGCCCAGCTCATTTGCCTTACTCACGCCTTCCAATGCCAGGTCAGCCGAGGTGGGCGAAATGAGGGTGAAAATCCCACCCGTGCTGAATACGCGCACGCCTTCTTTACCAAACAAGCCATCCCAATCCAGGTCACCCACGCGTAGCTCGCGCACCGCTGAATGAGCACGGTAATAGAGCGTATCCGAGGGAATAACCCCTTTACCGGCATAAGTAAAATTGAGCCCGTTCATCAGCGTGCCCTTGGAATCCGTCGAAAAGCGGGAACCGTCATTCTTGGTGTTGTACCAGATAATTTTGCTGGTATCCACCCCTGCAGTACGGAGCTGATTGCGGATATTTTTGCCAATATAGTCATCCACCAGAGCGGTCAGGACAGCCGTTCGCAGACCAAAAGTATATGCGAGGCCACAGGCCACATTCGTCTCACCGCCACCCTGGAAGACGCGCATCTGACGGGCCAATGCCGTAGGTACATCATAGGGGTCCAGGCGAAGCATCACTTCACCCAGAGCAACCCCGTCGTAATGACAGGCTTCTGCTGGCTTGATTTCGCGGAAATTTACGATCTTGGCCATGTTGGCGTCCTTAAGACCTATTTTTTCCGTGCTTCGCGAATCCAGGCGAGCACCTGCGCCACGCGCCCTGAGATTGCTTCATAGTCACCCGCATCAATTAAGTCCTTGCGAACGAGGTTTCCTCCAATACCCACCACAGTGACACCTGCCTTAAACCAGGCGGTGACGCTTTCCTGCGTGGCTTCAACACCACCAGTGGGCATGATGCGTGTCCAGGGGCACGGCCCAAGAATGGATTTTACAAATTGCGGGCCGCCTACCGAATCGCCTGGGAAGACCTTGACGATCTCCACACCCAATTCTTCTGCTTCCGCAATTTCGGAAGCTGAGCCGCACCCGGGGCTGTAAGGGATTTTACGTCGATTGCACAGGCGCGCTACTTCCGGGTTGAGGTTAGGCCCGACGATAAAGTTTGCCCCACTGGCGATATATAGTGCGGCAGTAGGTGCGTCGACGATTGAGCCGGCACCAAGGATAACTTTAGGAAGTGTTTTAGCTACATACTGGGAGAGCTCGCTGAAGACTTGCGGGGCAAAATCGCCGCGATTGGTAAACTCGACGGTACGCACCCCACCCGCGGCACAGGCTGCCACGATTTTCTTGGCGACATCAACATCCTTGTGATAAAACACCGGAATGAGACCCGTATCGACCATTGCGTTCAGTACTTCTAATCTGGGAAAACTAGCCATAGGTATTCATACTCCTTAATCGATATTTATCGTTATCGTTCAAGTTTACGCCTTGGTTAAATGCGCTGGTATTTTTCAAGCCCTTTGAGCAGCGACTTGGTCTCGTGAATCAAGCGAGTTTGCTCACGCTCGCGATCCTCGATATCCTGCGCATCCTTGAGCACGGCTTCCACCAGGTTGGATAGCACCACGATCACGCCATCCCGGTCTCCCACGATCAAATCGCCAGGGTTGACAGTGACCCCTCCAACGTTAACTGGCTCGTTGGCTGCTACCGTCTTGAACCTTCCGACTGTCGTGGCCGGGCAAATGCTGCGGGAGAACACAGGGAAACCGAAATCACGCTCAATCTCTTCTACATCCCTCACACCACCATCCAGTACCGCCCCCTCGATACCGTTAACTACTGCGCCAGCCGTCATTAGACCACCCCAGACTGCAACATCACGGAAGCCGTCAATGGCAATCACGATGACACTACCCGCTGGACTCTGATCGATGAGCTCCAAAGCATGGCTGGGAGGGATCCTCTCGGTAGTTGGTTCTTCGCGCACGGTCACTGCGGGTCCAACGATTTTGACCTTCATGAAAGGCTTGATCTCATGGTCCATATGGCCAGAGAACCCCAACCCCCACAACGCATCAGCTACCGAAGCGGTGGTAATCTTGCGAAAGGCCTGGATAATTTCAGGCGAAATGGCACTTTGTACAGTCATTTTTCATCCTTTTTCGCAAGCATCATTCTTTCGGCAAGGCCAGGTCATGCGCCGCCAGTAATTTGTCCAACAACTGGCTGTCTTCAACAGGGAGAGCCCATTCGCCAGCCGCGACTGTCTCTTCGATCTGAGAGGGCTTACGTGCGCCTACGATCGCCGAGGTGACTTCCGGGCACCGCAATACCCATGCAATAGCCAATTGCGCCACGGTCAAGCCGTGTTTGGCAGCAATCGGACGTAATTGTTCTACCAGCTCCAGGTGAGTTTTGAGCCGAGGATCCTGAAAGTCCGGGTCAGTTAAGCGGTGGTCATCGGCTGCTAAATGTCCCAGGCGATCCTGGAATTTTCCAGTGAGTAACCCTTTTTGCATTGGACTATAGACCACCACCCCAATCTGGTTGGCAGCACAATATCCCATCAATTCCCTTTCAAAGTCGCGTTTCAGCATGCTGTAAGGTGGCTGGAGGGACGCGACGCGATGGATCGGTTGGACTCGCTTGAGCTGCTCAACGCTGAAGTTGCTGACGCCAATGTAACGAACCTTGCCTTCCTTTACCAGGTCAGCCATCGTACTCCAACCTTCTTCAATATCCTCATCCGGGTTCGGCCAGTGGATTTGGTATAGATCGATCTCGTCCACTCCGAGACGGCGAAGGCTGGCATCAAACTGAGCGCGCACGCTCTGTTTCTTTAATTGGGCAGTTACTTTCTTGGTTGAATCCCATACCAGGCTGCACTTTGTCGCCAGAATAGGCCGACGGGGAAGTTTCTTCAACGCCATGCCGACCACTTCTTCGGAGTGGCCCAAGCCGTAGACTGCCGCGGTGTCAATCCAGTTTATGCCAAGCTCCATCGCCCGCACAATCGTACCCACGGAGGCTTGATCGTCCTGCGGTCCCCAACTCCATACCCAATCACCCCCGCCCAAGGCCCAGCTGCCATAGCCAATGGTCGTGAATTGTAGATCTGTCCAGCCCAGTTTTCTCGTTTGCATATGTCTCCAGTCCTTTATGTGGCCCGCTGTGTACGGACGAGGATCGTATTGCGTAACTTACTGACCGCTCCTTCAAAATCACTAAAAGCGTCTTCGGCCTCTTGAGACCCTGGTTGCGCGGCTTTCAACGCCTCCACAGCTTTCCAGCAACGCTCGATCATTGGCTTGGCCTCAGCGGTGCGGATAAACAAGGTCGTTTTGGCTTCCTGTAAATCCTTGACGAGCAGTTTCATCTCTTCTTTGTGTTGAGCCGCTACTACGTCCTCCAGGCTTATCGCCGTTTCTAGCACTTGGTCAAATAATGTCTTGTCTGCCACGCTTCACCTCGTTATGCTGAAATAACCTGATACTCAGATTCACTCTTGACGCCCAAGCCCAGCTCAATCGCCCGCTTGATCACTGGCATCTCCCAGACCGGGGCTTGAATAAGGTTCTCGCGTGGGTAGGTCTGCAGGATCTTGACCCCTTCGACATCCAACGCGATCCGGTCACCGGATGCCAGGATGACATTCGGTTCGACCACTTCACCATTATCGGGGCCGCCGGTGATGAATGACTTGCGGCCATCCATGATGATCAGATCAGGCCCAACCGGTAAACTCAGCTCGATCATCTTCAGATACATGGGCTCGTCGGTCTTCCCGTTGTCAAAATCGGCATGCATATACTGCATCTCCACCGGATGCGTCAGGCCGACGGTAAGCTTGAGGCTCATGGTGAAGGTGGCCAGGAAATGGTGCTTCATGCAGGGGAGATATACGATCTTGTCAAAACTTTTAAGCGACTGGTGGTAAGCCACACCTTTCCACCATCTTGCTTGTTCACCCAAGCGGACTTCCATCCATGGTCCCGAGTCGAAATCAATCACCGGTAAATCCAATGCTTTCGCCGTTTCAAAGACGTCCATGGCCCTTAGCACCTTGCTTGTAGGCATCCATGGCCAGCCTGAGCGTTCGCCCAGGGTAAGGTTTGTGATGCCTTCACCACGCAGCACTTCGACCACCGCGGTAAGGAAACCCAGGTCTGTGGAAGCCGGATACGCATCGTCACTGTTAAAATTGGCTTTCAACAAGACCCGGTCTTGCGGCTGGAGTGCTTTGCGCACACCGCCGATGGCATCCACTGCAGCTTTTACCGCAACCTTGAGGTCACGGTCAGTGGTCACAGCTTTTGAAACAAGCGCGTGCCCATCACGAGTATATACATTTACGGGGCGATGCCGCCAATCGTTGACTTCTTCCACCTTCCGCTCTAGTTTAAGATACTCTTCTTGACGCATATTGCCTCCTATTATTCTAAATCATCGAGCCAGGAATGCACCATCGACGGGCAGGAGAACGCCATGCACATAGTCGGATGCAGAGGATGATAGGAAAATTAACGCACCAACCAAATCCTCTGGCAAGCCCCACCGCCCGGCTGGAACCCGATCCATAATGAGTTTATTACGGGCAGGGTCTTCCATTAGCGGGATATTCATTTCGGTGGCCATATATCCTGGAGCGATGGCATTTACATTTATTCCCTTGCCAGACCATTCATTTGCCAGGGCTTTCGTCATCTGGGCTACACCCCCCTTGCTGGCAGCATAACCCACAGTCAGGTAACCTCCGCCAAAACTTAACAGCGAGGCGATGTTTACAATTTTACCGTGTCCTTGTTTCAGCATGTGCTGCCCGGCCAGCTGTGCAAGAAAAAAGACCGAATTTAGATTCACTTCCAAAACGATATCCCAATCGGCTTCGGTCATCGCTTCGGCCTGGCTCCAGCGAGTGATACCGGCATTATTCACAAGGATGTCCAGGCCACCCAGCGCCTTCACTGCTTCATCAAAACCACGCTTGAGCTCATCCCGGTGAGAGAGATCCGCTTGAACACCTACAACACGCTTCCCCTGAGCCCCCATCTCCTTGGCGATGGCTTGAATGTTATCCGCCATATCAATCAGCGCCAGTTCAGCACCTGCCTCATGTAAACCCTGTGCCATGCCTCGACCCAACCCACGCGCTGCACCAGTAATAATTGCTCTTTTCCCTTCGATCGAAAAACTGGTAGTCATTATCTCTCTCCTTGTGCTGTCAGCTCGGGCAAACCCTTAGTTCAATGAGCAATCCAGGTGTACTTTAACCATATCCGGATGTCCGTGAGCAACCATGGCCAACGCCTGCGGCCCTTCCGAGAGTGGAAAGGAATGGGTGTTAATCGGTAGAACCTTTAACTGCCCTTTGCGTATCAGCTCCACTGCTTCATCGAATACAGTTGGCCCACCGAGAGAACCCATGACGGTTAACTCCTTGGGCATGATGGTATTAAAATCGATCAGCTGCAACTCTTTCTCAAACACGCCGGTGACTACTACCCGGCCGCGGGGAGCAGCGGTACGCAGGGCTAATGTTGCCCCGTCCGATACTCCTGTCGCTTCGATCACAACGTTAAAATCCTGATCCTTCGTAACTATGGGAGCTGCGTCCGCCACTGAAAGTTCAGAAATATTGATTGTTGTAT
Source organism: Anaerolineales bacterium (assembly GCA_003105035.1). Lineage (NCBI taxonomy): Bacteria > Bacillati > Chloroflexota > Anaerolineae > Anaerolineales > Anaerolineales bacterium. The sequence goes on from PQAL01000003.1 coordinate 17,558, forward strand.
CTGCGCCCATCTTTTTTGCCAGATCGAGCTTGAAAGGCGAGCGGCTTACCGCCACCACCTGGTCGGCACCAAAGAAACGTGCCGTCTGTACCGCCATCAGTCCGACCGTCCCGCAGCCGATCACAGCCACTCGATCACCCGGGCCGATGCCCGCCCGGCGCGCCAGCCACAACCCGACAGTACACGGCTCCACCAGCGCGCCTTCCTGAAAGGATAGGTCATACAGGTGATGGGCATGAGCAGCTGGCACTGTCAGGTACTCCGCATAGGCACCGTCCCGATTGAACACGCCCATCTCTACCCGCTCGGGGCAAATATTGTGTAAGCCCTGCTGGCATAAAGCACAGTGGCCACAACCCATTCCGCACTCACCGGTCACACGCTCGCCAGGCTCGAAATCCTGCACCCTGGAACCGACCTCGACCACAACACCAGCCCATTCATGACCGACAGTAATTGGCAAGGATGCCCCCCCGGTGCGATAGATACCAAGCTCCTGCCGGTACACTTCCACATCGCTGTGACAGACCCCTACCCGCTTAACCTGCACCAGTAATTCATCTGGTGTAGGTATAGGAACTGGTATGTCGGTATAAACAGCCTGTTCGTAGCCGATGATGCGTACTGCCTTCATAGATCAATCCTCACAACCCAGATCAACCGATCGCTTCTTGATAAATTTTCTGTAGCTCAGCGATAAAATCATCAAAAGTGTGGCGTTGATAGCTCAACCCCGCCTGAGACCCGGTCGTATCGTACCAGGCTGGCCAGTTGGGCGTATCCATGAAGGTTGCGGTTTCGAAGGGTGTATCGAATGCCCTACATATCGCCTCAGAATAACCCTGACCCGTTGTACGCCAGGTACTTCCACCAGCGATCTGCCAAATCTTACCCAGCGCGCTGGCGTTCCCCACACAGTTTGCTACCGCCAAAGCAGCATCTTGCAAGTGGATGAATTCTACCTTTTGATCCTGGGTAAAAAACCACGGGCGGGGAAGCTCAAGCAAAGCGGGCACGGAGATACCCGAGATACGCAGGATCGCGGCGGGTATTCCACTTGACAGAACATCACGCTCATTCTGTACCTTGGTTTGACCGTAGAAATCAATCGGTTGCTGAGGATGATCTAAACCAACCACCTCACTTTGAGCAACGCCGTAGGTTGCTACAGATGAGGCCATAACAAGCTTAGACCCGGCCTGCATGGCAGATAATAATGCCCTGGTGCCTTCGATGTTTACCGCGTGGGTTAAATCCTGGTTAATTTCACTGAGTGGCGGCATGATAGCCGCCAGGTGAATTACCCAATCAACCCCGGAACAGAGCCGGGAGAGGGCGGATTGGTCTCGCAGATCACCCGTGATGACCTCCATGGCCGACTGCCCGGAGGTAAAATCAAAGTCAACCTCGGGTAAATCGAAAATGCGTATATGGTCGCCGCGCCTGGCTAACAGGAAAGCGACCTGCCGTCCAAGATTACCGGCACCACCCGTAATAGCTACGATACTCATAATGTTCAGTCACGAGGCGCGGATATGGCCTTGCCAGTTTCCTTATCAAAAAAGCGCATGAAGACCGGGTCAAATTTCAGGTAAACCGGTTGATGGCGCTGGACCGTGAATGAGGTCGGTGTTACCGCCTGGAAACGCACATCCGTCATATCGACTGCCACAATACTATAATCACACAGGTTCTCTTCCACAAAGACTTCACCCGCAGCATCATAAGGTATGTCGCTATCCGTGGTTACCGCGACATTAAACGGGCGGATGCCCAGGGTAAGATTTCCGGGCAGTTTTTCGCCTCCAGCCTGCATCCACTCCGGCAGTGGGAACTGCCGGTCACCAGAGCGAAACATCCACTGTCCATCGCAGAGATTGGGTGAGCCTTCCAGGAAATTCATAGGAGGTTCGCCCACGAAGCCAGCCACAAAATTATCGGCTGGATCACGATAAATTTCAGCCGGGGTTCCTATCTGGCGGATGGTGCCCTCATGCATCACCACCACGCGATCAGCCATCGCCATGGCTTCTTCCTGGTCGTGGGTCACATAGATCATAGTAAAACCTTTTTCCAGGTGCAGTCGCTTGATGATCTGGCGCATGCGGTGGCGCTGGCGTGTATCAAGATGCGAGATGGGCTCGTCTAGCAAGAAACAAGCTGGCTCGCGCACCAGGGCTCGCGCCAGGCCAACACGTTGTGCCTGACCACCACTCAGATCACTCGGCACACGGTCCATCAGGCGAGTAAGCTCCAATAATTGGGCATACTCCTGTACCTTTGCATCAACTTTCTCCTTATCCCAACCTGCTGAGCGGAGCGGGAATGCCAGGTTTTCATAGACCGTCAGAGTAGGGTACAAGGCATAGGTCTCAAATGCCATTGCCACTTTTCGATCGCGTGGGCGTAGCAGGTTTACCGGCTTGCCGTCAAAGTAAATCGTTCCACTGGTGATATCCTCCAGGCCTGCGATCATACGCATGGTGGAAGATTTACCGCAGCCTGAAGGGCCTAACAGGGCAATAAACTCACCATCCTTGACCTCAAAATTAATACCCCGCACAGCCTCAACTTTATTGCCATATGTTTTTGAAACATTTTCAAGAGTAATGGTTGCCACGGAATTTACCTCGCTTCTGCCATTTCGCCGTTAGAATGCCTCCCATTCAGCTTGCCGGATGGATGCTGAATGGCCTTGGTTTTGTAGAATAGATGCATGTTCTCTGCTTTTAACGATAGCCAGATGGACTCACGGCGATTGGGAACCACCGTTGGCTCAGTGATCACGCGTATTAAACCATTACCCAATTTGGCAGAGATAATATTGCAATAACCCATGTGCTCAACGATGTAAACCTCACCCGCTACCTGGTGATCCGTATCTTGCTGAGATGCCACGGTGATCTCAGAAGCACGTACTCCGAGCCGATAACCTTCTTTCTCACCATTCAAGTGCTGCGCCAGCTGCGGGGGCACCTCCAGACAGTCATCGCAATCCTGAATCTGGAAGAAAAGCTTTCCATCATCACCTTTGGGTGTGATGTCCAAAAAGCTCATGGGTGGCTCGCCAACGAAGGAAGCAACAAACTCATTCACGGGTTGGTAATAAACTTCATTGGGTGTACCAATCTGCTGTAAGTGACCCTCGCGCAGGATGGCGATCCGGTCACCGAGTGCCAGCGCCTCACGCGAGGCCGTTGTGACGAGCACGATGGTGGCATTCATGTCAGCAGACATGGCTTTGAGCTCACCGCGCATGCGGTTACGGAGTTTAGCATCCAGGTGTCCAATGGGCTCGTCGAGCAGGTACAGGTTGGCTGGGCGGATGATGGCACGGCCTAAGGCCACTCTCTGTCGCTGGCCGCCACTTAGAAATCCGGGGCGCCGGTCGAGCAGATCAGTGATCTGCAGTGTGCGAGCCGTTCGATCCACGCGCTCATCAATCTCTGCCTTTGACATCTCCCTGGCACGTAAGGGGAAAGCCAGGTTGTCACGCACGGACATGTGCGAGTATAGGGCATAGTTCTCAAAGGCCATGGCCATGTCGCGGCTTTCAGGGGCGACACCAACCAATGACACACCATCCCGAATGATATCGCCGCTTGTGGGTTTTAATATTCCTGCCAGGAGCTTTAGGGTTGTGCTCTTCCCAGCACCGGATGGACCGTAGATAACCAGGAATTCCTGGTCGCGAACATCAAAATTGAGGTCGCGTACTCCAAAGGTCGAAAGACCATAACGCTTGGTGACGTCCTTTAATTCGATCATGCGATTTCACCTTCGAATACCACTTCAGCGGATTCGCTTTCCTGGATTTGTTTCTGGGTCGCCAGATAATTCTTGCGAATTTTCCAGTACCCCCACAACCAATTGAACACGGCTCCTGCAAGCGCTACTATCGTCATCACAATAACGGATGTCCGTTGTGATGCGAAAAGTTTCTCGATCCAGAGCAGCCACACGATGCCCACACCGACGAATATCTGGAAGGATGAAAAGCTTAAGTCCCAAATGATCGGAAAGGTTAACATAGTAGTCCTCTCTTTAGCCTCGGACAGCCCCGAAGGTGAGGCCGCGCACCATATAGCGCTGTAAGATGAGCACAAAGATCAACATGGGCAACACGCTGATCGTTGCAGCGGCTGCCACAGGACCCCACAAAATTCCGCGTAGGGTGAAGAAGGATTCGACGCCCACAGTGATGGTACGGGCCGCATCGCGGGTAAGGATGTAGGCAAAAAGAAACTCATTCCACGAGAAGAGTAAGCAGAAGATGGCTGTAACTGCGATACCAGGCATCGCCAGAGGAAGCACCACCTTCCTGAGCACCTGCAAGCGGTTGTAGCCATCCAGGCGAGCCGAATCTTCCAGCTCGCGTGGGATATCCTGGAAGAAGGAGACCATCAGCCAGATGGCAAACGGTAGGTTGAACATGGTGTAGCTGATAATTAACGCTCCAGGCTTATCAAGGCCTACTTGCAGGAAATTACCCACCGCGGTATTGCCGATTTCTTTGAATATCAGAAAGTAAGGTAGTACGACGGCAATAGCCGGGAACATTTTTGTCGTCAGGATGAAGAACAGGATATTTCCACCACCCGGGTTGTAACGGGCAAAGCTATATGAGGCAAGCGCACTCAATACGATCACGATGATGGTCGAAGTGACTGCAACAAGGATCGTATTCTTTACGAAAACCAGAAAATTAGCCTGATGGAGGGCATACCTGTAGTTGTCAAGGGTTGGCTTGAAGATGAAGTGGGGTGGCGACACCATAATATCGGTGGCCGGCTTGAAAGATGTGAGGATGAGCCAGAGAATAGGAAAGAGTGAGACAGATAGAAATCCTATGATGAGTGCATATCGTAGAATTTCGAAGGCTTTAGAATTCCGTTGTTGTAACATGTGGGTATCTCCTTATCTTTGTCCAGCACGCTTGGCGAGCCGGGCAAGTAAGGGCCTGAGGGCATAGCCACTTGCCAGGATCACAGCAAACATAAAGAGCAAGGCCATGGTCGAAGCATAATCCATACGGAAAAATACCAGACCCTGGCGGTAGAGGTAATACGTCAACGTCTCCGTCACAGAGCCCGGTCCGCCGCGGGTCAGAGTGGCTACGCTATCATAAAGACGCAGGCAGTCAATCGTCCGCAAGATAAATACCAGGATGAGCACAGGTGACAGCATGGGGAAAGTGAGAGTGCGTAAAACTCGAGTTGTGGAAGCGCCATCCAGCTCAGCCGCTTCAAAAGGCTCTTTAGGCAGAGATTGCAAGCCCGCCAGAACGATTAGAGCTACAAACGGCACCCACAGCCAGACATCGAAGATGATCACACTCCACAGGCCCAGCTTGATGTCACCCAGCCAGTTGGGCTGCCATGGCAAGCCGAGTATTTTTAAAAAGTAGTTGTAGACACCAAACTGGGTGTCATACAAATACCTCCAGAAAAGACCCGTAACTGCCGGCGCTGTTGCGAGAGGAAGAATCAACAGACTGCGAATCAAACCCTTGCCCTTCGTCGCGCCTGAAATCAAAAAGGCGAGGACGATCCCGAGCCCCATTTCAATGACGATGGCAAAGAAGGTGAACTTCAAGGTTGTGCCCACCGATTGCCAAAAATACTCCTCGTGCAGTACTTCCCGATAGTTTCGTAAACCAACGAACCCCTGGATACCGCCCATGGTAAGGTCAGCCTGGCGGAATGATACATCGATCGCATAGAAAAGCGGTACGAGGGCAAAAAACAGGATAATGATCATGGCCGGCGCAATCAGCAGCACCGAATACCAATTATCTGATATGGTTCTTCGGGTCTTTTTGGTCGACCTGGAATTCTTGATTGCTAATGATTCCATCTTTATCTCCCAACCGAGCGGGTTAATATACTGCCAGACAGATGCTGGGGCCGGGTCGAGCCCGGCCCCAATCGAAAATAGTCGAGCTTATCTAAACACGGAGCATGTATCTCCGCCACAGATCTTGACAAACTCGTCGTACAGCTCCTGGAGGGTCGCCTCCGGCGTCTTTTCTCCTGCCGCTGCCTGGTGGTAGATCGGTCCCATGGCATTGTACAGCTTGGCGCCGTACGGGCTGAAGAACAGATTGGACACGGTGTTCTTCATGTTATCAAACACCTTCAACAGGTAAGCAAAGTGCCCGGTCTTCGGCCAGCTTTCAGGGGTATTGAACTGCGGGTCAGTCAGTACACTGACGCGGGTCGTTGATCCACCCATGGATGCAAACTTGGTCTGGGCTGCTTTACCAGCCACGTAGGCCACAAAGTCCATGGCTTCCTTCGGGTGCTTCGACGAGCTCGACACACCCATCAGGAATGCACCGATGTATGTGGTATTCTCAATACCAGTCCCGATGCCCATCTTGGCACCCGGGCAGGTGTTCTCAGTGTTGGCTGCGTTCGGCCACTGATCCAGGAAGAAGTTGGCTGTCATGGCGATCTGGCAGTCCTGCATCTGGTTCATCACACCGTCATAGGTCACGGTCAGAGCTGCCGGTGGAGCATAGGGCAGCAGATCATTCACGTACCAGTCCAAAGCCCACTCGTTTCCTGCATCCTTAACCAAGATTGAGCCATCAGCTCCCAGCCAGTCACTACCCTTGTACAGGATCATGCCGGAGAGCTCGTCCTGGATCTCCTGGAACCGTCCAGCCATCAGGCCGATCCCGTAGAAGTCCTTGGTCAGTGTTTCACCCTTCAGGGTCTCGCCTGACTTGCGGGTGAAGAATTCAGCGATATCCTTGGTCTGCTCCCACGTCTGGGGTGCGGCCAGGTCATAGCCATATTTGGCTTTGAAGGCTGCCTGCTCGGTCGGGTCATCGAATAGGTCCTGCCGGAAGAAGTTACCTTGGGTATAGGTGTAGTACGGCAGACCCCAGATGTGGCCTTTGTACTTGGTGGTGATTTCTGCCAGTACGGGCGCAATATCATCATAGGCCACCTTATCAGGATTGGCAGCGATGTAGTCATCCATCGGCAGAATGTAGCCGTTCTCAGCGAAACCAGCCTTCTCAGCGGTCTCGATGTTGTACACGTCGTAAGCACCCGTCTCTCCCACAGCCTCGATGATCTGCTTGTCATACAGCTGGGCATTGTCGATACCAACAATGGTCACCTTCACGCAGTTCTCGGCTTCAAAGTCACTCACGATGGCCGTCATGGCATCGGTATAGAACCCGGCAATGGTCGACCAGGTGATGGGCACCCGGTCGGCATCGTTACAGGTGGTGGCTACAGGTTCGGTTGTTGTCGCCGGTGCGGCAGTCTCCGGAGCAGTGGTAGTTGCCTTGGTTCCGCAAGCAGCCAGTACCATCGCACCAACCATCAATATGCACAAAATTTTCCACAAATTGCCTTTCATCGGATATTCTCCTCCATGCAAGCAAAAATGGGTAAATAGATTGATCCAAATGTTTTTCTTTTTGAACCGTCCGAGTGGTATATCACTGGTCTTTATCTGACTAACGTCTACCGCAGGATATTACCATTTGGACTCTGTACAGTTCCTTGAGGCAAAATCGCTGTATCTTCCTAGCAACCTCAGGATTCACCCAGGTAAATCTCTGTTTACGTGTCTTCCTTAGAGCTACACCTCCTTTTAATCCGAAAAGGTTATCCGAGCATATTCTTGATACAGGTCGTACTCACGATCCATATGCCTGTCAATTTGACGCAATCGTACCTGACAGGAAGCCAGTATTAACCTCGGAGACAACGAATAAGCAGCGATCAGGTTACCAACAATAAAAAAAGTGCCACGAAATCCGTGACACAGGGGAACCTCTATGAAACTAGTTCAACAGGGCGTACATCGAAATAATTGAATAACACATGCGGTGTGCAACCGTCATCGTATATTTAATAATTAACCTTGTTGTAGTTTATTTTTGTTATTCCAAAAGCGATTGAGAATATTGTAGTAATGTAATATTGTCATTACAATACAAGCGGCAGTATAACATTTTTTTATACACTGTCAATAGTTATATTAGAGCGTGAGATCGAAGGTGAAAACTAACTTCCCAAATTATAGGCATAACACCCCTATGAAGAAACGGTGTCAATCAAAAGACTGTGTTTTGTATACATGCCTCACCACGGGAAATGACCTGAATTCTTCATCGATAGATCGGAATTAGAGCGATTATTACACAATGACTTCCTTTGAAAGACAAATCTAATCATTCGCCCCAGCTCGCCGGGATCACAATAATAAGCTGTGTGGGCAAATTCATGACAAGGCGTATATGATTCAAATGACCACTTGCGAAAACACGGAACCAATCAGTTATAATTTCCGCTGCATCCCGCTCGATGTCACTCACTAGCCATGAATATGAACGAAGAGAGTTTATCGATATTAACAAGAGACATTTGAAGGCTTGACACACGTTCGATGAAAGAAGATTACAGGTATGATCCTTGAAGAGAAGTATGAAAATCTAAAAAAACTGCTCAGTGAAATGCAATCGGTGATTGTGGCTTATTCCGGGGGCGTCGATAGTACCCTGCTGCTTAAAATCGCTCACGATGTCCTTGGTGAACACGCAATTGCATTAACTGCCGTTTCGGCCAGCATGCCCAGAAGTGATCTAGATGAGTCTCGCCAAATTGCCGAGCTTCTCGGTGTTAAACAGGTAATCGTCGAAGGCCATGAATTAGCAGACCCGCGCTATACAGAAAACACGCCAAACCGGTGTTATTTTTGTAAACAGAATGTATACACCACGATGGTTGAATACTCCGTACAACACGGCTATCGGTATATCCTGGATGGAACAAATGCTGATGATCTGAATGACCATCGGCCAGGCAGGCAAGCGGCATTAGAAAAAGGCTTGCGCAGCCCTCTGATGGAAGTCGGTCTCACAAAGGCTGATATTCGGGCTCTGGCCCGCCAATTTAAACTGCCGAACTGGAATAAGCCTTCCGCTGCCTGCTTATCCTCACGTATCCCGTACGGAACCCCGATCGAGATTTCCACTCTGCATCAGATAGAACAGGCCGAGCATATCCTTCGCCAAATGGGTTTTTCACAGGTGCGGGTTCGCTATCATAACCAGATCGCCCGTATAGAAATGGAGCCGGCGGACTTTACCATCGCCTTGGAAAAACGGCTTGAAATTGCCAGCCGAATAAAAGAATTGGGGTTTTTATACATCACCCTTGATTTGAATGGATTCAGGTCGGGAAGCATGAATGAGGTTCTAGAGAGAAATGGATAATATCAAAATACGGCAGATCCTCACGGATTTATCTAATCAGCAAATCGATATTGATAGTGCGTTGAACCTGCTTCGAGACTTTCCCTACGCCGATTTGGGCTATGCCAGGTTGGATTCGCATCGCGCATTACGCAAGGGTGCGGGGGAGGTGGTTTTTTGCGAGTACAAGACACCCGAGCAGGTAGCTTCCATTTTTGAGCGGATAAAGCAATTGCATGGAAAGGTGATGGGCACGCGAGTCTCTGCTGAGATGGCCAAATTTGTCAGGCTACAGCTACCGGAAGCGCATTATGATGCCATCTCACGCCTGCTCGTCTTGCAAGATGATCTACCTATACCCCCCGATGATGCGCAACCAATGGTAGCCGTCATCACGGGTGGAACTGCGGATATTCCAGTGGCCGAGGAAGCGGTACAGACGCTGGAATTCTTGGGTCAAAAAGTCGTGCGCGTCTATGACGTCGGCGTTGCGGGATTGCACCGTTTACTCGACCAGAGAGACGTCCTCATGAATGCCGATGTAATCATTTCCATCGCAGGGATGGAAGGAGCCTTAACCAGCGTCGTCGCCGGATTGGTTGCCTGCCCGGTGATTGGAGTGCCAACCAGCGTGGGCTACGGCAGCAGTTTTGGCGGCCTGGCACCTTTGCTGGCAATGCTAAATTCCTGTGCCCCCGGTGTGGCCGTAGTGAATATTGACAATGGCTTTGGCGCCGCCCAAATGGCTTTCGCCATCCTTGAGCGAATAAGAGTCAATTGTACAAAAGGAACCTAGCCTATGAAAATCGGCTATCTCGATTGCCCATCAGGTATCAGCGGAGATATGTTCTTAAGTGCCCTGGTGGATTGTGGCGCTCCGCTTGATGATATAAAAGAGCGCTTAGCTCTCTTGCCTATTCAGGGTTTCAAAATTACCTCCAAGCGGGTTAATAAGGCGGGATTGACCGCAATCCAGGTTGATGTGCTGGTAGATGATCGGGTTACAGAACGCAAGTTGGCAGAGATAATCAACCTCATTTTGCAAAGCCCATTGTCTGAAAATATCAAGGGGAAGGCAGTGGAAGTATTTCGAAGGATTGGTGAGGTCGAGGCCCTGATCCATGGCTTGGAAGTAGAAGAAATACATTTACATGAGCTTGGGGGCTTGGACACGATTGTCGACGTGGTGGGAGTCTTGCTGGGTATGGAATTACTCGGAATTGATAGGCTCATTGCCTCACCGCTCCCCCTCGGCTCAGGCACTATCCAATCGGCTCATGGAACGCTCCCATTACCTGCACCAGCTTCCCTGGCTTTATTAAAAGGTGTTCCCATCCATGGAAGCGAGATAAATAAAGAACTGGTTACACCGACCGGCGCAGCCTTATTAACCAGCCTGGTGCAGGAATTTGGCATCATTCCAGCCATGCGGTTAGAGAAAATTGGTTATGGCGCAGGTAAACGGGATTTACCAACCCCCAACGTTTTACGCTTATTGATCGGGGAAAGCATGGAACCAACCTTGTCCAGTTATTCATTGCAGACAGAGAAATTGGTATGCCTCGAATGCAATATCGATAACATGAATCCTGAAATTTACTCGTATCTCTCCGAAAGGCTTTTTAATACCGGTGCGCTGGATGTTTCTCTTACGCCTGTTTATATGAAGAAGAATCGCCCGGGCTCTCTGGTCACGGTGCTGTGTACCGAAGATGACACAGAGAAATTAATGGAAATCATTTTTTCCGAAACTACCACATTGGGTATACGCAAATATTCTGTTGATCGCTATTCAGTGGAACGGCACATCACGCAGGTGAGCACACCTTATGGGGCAGTGAACATCAAATTTTCGAAAAAGGGCGATAAAAGCTGGAACTACACACCCGAGTATGAGGATTGCAGACGATTAGCCTTACAACACAATATCCCCATCCAAAAAATATATCGAGCTGCGGAATTTGCTGCGGAAGAGCATCTTCAAAACCTGTTTCTAGCTGAATAAACGAAAACAAGCGGTCAAATTAACATCCATATCTCAGCCCTATTCGCAATATTACGATGCAGCATCCGGGTTGTCGCCCCAGCGTTGGTGGTTTTTCACCCACAGAACCAACATATTGATTTATTAGGCTCGATAATCCTTATGACAATATAAGAATAATTATCCACCGTGCATCTTACCTTGGTGGATATTGATAGATCGTTACTCCAATCAACGAAAAATATACTCAGACTGTGCCGAGATGATATCAAAAAGTCAGCTGAGATTAAAAATTCGGGGCAGCCTCATTTACCAGTCAGGTAGAATCGGCTGCCCTTATTTTCTAAGAGATCAGGCAAGTTTATTGCGCATGAAAGTCAAAGCTTCCTTAGCCTGGTGGTCAAGCTGAGCTTCGTCTGCGCCGACACTCAGGTCACGCCAAACACGGATAGAGTGGCCTACCTCCCCGCCAGGCTTGATAAATGGTTCCATCACCACGTGTCCCTGGTAGTTTATTTTCTTTAATGCCTGGGCTATTTCATCCCACGGCATCCGCCCCTGTCCTGGCGGTTTGCGGTTTGTTTCACCGATATGGAAATGTCCCAACCGGTCGCCAACCGAGGTAATGGCAGCACCAATGTTGTCTTCTTCAATGTTCATGTGAAACGCATCCAGGAGCAGCTTAACATTTGGGCTGCCGATTGCGTCCACAAAAGCCACTCCTTCTGCGGCAGTGTTCAGCAAGAAATGCTCAAAGCGGTTCACGATCTCAAGGCAGTAGGTGATGCCATAGTCTTCAGCTACTTTGCTGATTTCCTTAACACAGCGAGCACTGCGTTCGAGATACGGGCGTTTGTCGATGAGGTTACTGGGAAAGACCGCTGGCCAGGAGGAATAGTTAATGCCACCAAAAACCTTGCCACCCATGAAATGAATAACATCCAAAATTTTATAGGCGTAATCAAGACCTGCCTGGCGGACTGAAGCTGACTCGCTAGCCAGGTCCCTGTCGTGTGAAAAGCCAATACAGTAGGTGAGTTCAAGCCCCCGGTCATTCGCCATTTGGCGCAGGTTTTCCTGTTCTGCCTTGGGCATACTCAGCAGTTCATCCGGTTGGACTTCCAAAATATCAAAACCAAGCCGGGCAACTTTATCCACAAAGTATTTATAATCCCCCGTCCATTTCTCGGTCCAATAAGCAAAGTATATTCCGATTTTATTCATACCACCTTACTCCTTGTGTTTTAGAAATATCGGCTGCTCGGAAAATTCTTGAAAATTGATCTGGTGATTGATTCCTGTAAATATATAAACGACCATCAGTCGGACTGGTGGCTACGATACATGGAATTCGGGCTATCACCCAATCACCTGCAATACAATCTTGCCTCTGACCCCACCAGCTTCAAGCTGGCGATGCCCTGCTGCCACTTCCTCCAGGGGGATCACCGAGTCAATGACTGGTTTCAGCTGCTGGCGTTCGACGAGCACGCGTAGCGCCTCCAGCTTTGCCCTAGCCCGTTCCATGAAACCAAAATAGATGGTTATGTTTTTAGGATTTGCTGCACTCAAATCGCCTGTGCTGTTGACGCAGGTCACTGCGCGGCCATGGGGTTTGATGATATTGATACTTTGGGCAAGCAGATTTCCTCCCACGGTATCATACACACCATCCACTCCTTCGCCACCTGTCTCACGCTGCACTGCAGTGACAAAATCTTCGGCATGATAATCAATGGCCAAATCGACCCCAAGGGACTTAACCATCTCCTGGTTTTCCTTTCGGCATGTTCCTAACACCCGTGCTCCAGCTTCTTTCGCTATTTGTACCGCTAGCGAACCTACTCCACCTGCGGCTGCATGCACCAGCAGCGTGGCACCTGGCTTCGGCTGTAAAAATTGCATGGCATCCCAGGCTGTCATGCCCGCAAGGGGCAATGCAGATGCTTCTATAAAGCTTAAATTCCTGGGCTTATGGGCTACAATCGATTCATCGGAAACCTGATATTCAGCGTTACTGCCCTGCCCTGTCCAGATTGATGGTGAGTAATACACTTCATCGCCTGGCTTGAAGGCTTTAACACCTACCCCTACTGCCTCAACAACCCCGGCAGCATCATAACCCAAGACCGCAGGTGGTTTTACCCCTGCCCATCTACCAGCCTTGCGAATCTTATAATCTACAGGATTTATTGCGGCTGCGTACACTCGCACCAGGACTTCTGTAGCCTGCGGTACCGGTTTGGGCCAATCAGCCTCTTGAAATACTTCTGGCCCTCCGAATGCAGTAATGATCATTGCTTTCATACAATCCACTCCTTTATAAACCGCATATTATGAAGATATCACCGCTAAACTCCCTGGCTTTCCTCAAACCAGGTCTGCTCTTCAATAAGCACAAGGCGTGATCCGGCAGGGATCGTCAGCAATTTACAGCTGCCTTGAACCACTAGTGAATGAAGTGCAGCTTAGATCGCCCTTGTTCGCCGATGATTTCCAATCAACCATTGGTATTCCAAGTCTACTTGCCACGCAACACCCGAACAAGGATTATCTTCACTCAGGAGTTCCTATGCCACATCGATGACCACCTTCATACTCTTGTCGCCAAATTTATCAATGTAGCGATAGGCCTCAATGTAGTTGTCGATCGAATAGTGCTTGGAAACCAGCGGCTCGGTTATGATGCCACCTGAGCCTATGAGTTCCACGGCACGGATATAATCGGGACGTTTGTACATCAGAGTGCCGCGAATGTTCAACTCCCGGTCTTGCACGGTGGACATATCCAGGCGGGGCTTATCGCCAAACACACCCACAATAACTATTGTGCCGCCTTTTTGGATATTCGCCACTGCTTCTGTAATCGTTGCTTCCACTCCCACACACTCAAAAGCCACATCAAAACCATCATTACCAAAAACACGCCTAGCAGCATCTGCCAGGTTTTCTTGCTTGGGATTGCTGGTGTTTGCTAGTCCACATTGGCGGGCTACTTCAAGACGGTAGTCACTTAAATCAGTGATCAAGACCTGTGCGCCTGCTGCGCGGGTAGTTTGTGCAACCAGGTTACCAATGGGCCCCGCACCTAAAACCACGGCGCGATGCCCAGCCAACTTTCCGACTCGCTCCACGGCATGGACCGCTACGGCGGCAGGTTCCACCAGAGCTCCTTGCTCAAAGGTAAACGTATCCGGCAGGCTTATGATCATGTCTGCAGATGTGGTCCATAATTCCTGGGCACAGCCGGGCGCTTGAAAACCCTGCACTTTTAATTTGTCGCAAATGTGATAATCCCCGCGGCGGCACGGTGCACATTCGCCACACACAATTTGTGGCATCGAAGTTACCTTTGTGCCAGGCATGAGTCCGGCGACCCCCGGCCCAACAGCTTCGAGCACCGCAGAGAACTCGTGCCCCTGCACCACCGGATAGCTCGTGAGGGGATGTTTACCGTGATATACATGGATATCTGAACCACACACCCCAATACGCTGGACACGTAACAAAACTTCACCTTGCCCGGGTGTGGGTGCAGGAACATCGTGAAGTTCAATTTCCCCAGCTTTAGTCATTACCGCTTGTTTCATGAAATGCCTCGCTTTCTTTAAGTGATAGATTGGGTAAATTACGCAACAGACTTCAACCAGCCGCCGTCCACATAATAAGTGGAACCTACACAATAACTGGCGCGCGGCGAACAGAGAAATACAAAAAAGTCAGCCAATTCTTCAGGGGTCGCAAACCGCCCAATAGGCGCATTATCCCTGGCAATTCGGTCGAGGTATTGATCCACCGTTACATCAGTGCCCGCCGTCAATTGCGCAGCCGTCTTCTTCCAATCAGGGGTAAGGATCAACCCCGGATTGATACAATTGACGCGAATGTTGTATTTGATCACCTCGTCAGCCAGGCACTTCGAAAACATGATAAGGGCTGCTTTGGTGACGTTATAAATTGGCTCATAACCGAGCGGTTGTTTACCGCATATGGAGGCATTATGGATTATTACCCCCCCATTACGCTTTTGCATTAAAGGCACCAGACCGCGCGCCAACCTGACTGCCGCCATGACATGCAGTTCCCAATAGTACTGCCATTTGTCATCGGGAGCGTTCAGGATAGTCTCGTTGCTGCCGGTGCCGGCATTATTGATCAGTATATCCACGCCACCAAAAGCCTGGCCGGCTTTGGTGATCACCGTGGAGATATCCTCAGGCATTGATAGGTCTGCCTTGACGCCAATTGCTGTTACCCCGTAAGTAGCTGCAATCTCAGAAGCCATTTCACTGACCCTGGCCGCATTGCGGGCGCAAATCAGAACGTGCACACCTTCCTTTGCCAGGCCATGAGCAACGGCCAGTCCGATGCCAACACTTCCCCCTGTGATAACGGCCACTTTATCCTTGAGTTCGAGATCCATTTTGAACTCCTTAACTTTCAGAGTTACCTGACATTGAATATACTAATGACATCTCACCCAAGCCTGATAAAGCATGAATAGGGTAGTTAAGCCAATATTTCCTTATAAACCCGGTAGAGGTATTCTATTTTACTCTCTTGCATTAGATGCGCTCTACAGGAGATGATATTGTTTTGCTTTGAGAAACTATTCTTGAAAATTGTAGTAATGTTGTATTGTAATTACAAGTACGCGAAAAGTAAAGCATCGTTTTGATGAGTGTCAATGGGTGCGTGTATACCGATCAATCGCAAATGGTAGCTGCTATACGGGTTGATATGCTCTGGGCATACACAACAACCGACACCTACATCAGCGCGCGCAACATTTGCAAAGCATCATGGATAAACAGCGATCCTGGCTGATAGCTTGTCACACATTAACTGGATCGAGGCCATGCACCTTAGCATCAATTGACAGCGGTTCGACTTTTGCAACACCGAAGTCGTCTTTGATTTGCTGGCTTGTATCCAACCAGGCGGAATAAATGTGGAGAATAAACTAAAAACCCACCTTCAACA
This sequence comes from Anaerolineales bacterium, assembly GCA_003105035.1. NCBI lineage: Bacteria > Bacillati > Chloroflexota > Anaerolineae > Anaerolineales > Anaerolineales bacterium. The sequence continues at coordinate 33,745 of PQAL01000003.1, forward strand.
GGCTATTTGATTCACATGCGTGCATCAGATCAAAGAGTCTCCCCCTTGCGAGGCGCTCAACCAATGATGTAAAAGGACGAATCTAGAAAAACGCTCTTCCCAACCAGTGTCCTGCTGTTTTCGTCCAATCCATTGCATGACTTGTAGGTCAAGTATATTGGATGAGGTTGGTAAAGTCCTGTCAACGGATTGGCATCCAGTGGATTCAGATAACTATTAAGAAACCATGCAAGCGCTTTAATAATCATGTGAACCATTATTAAAGACGATTGGTTTGGAGAATGAGATCTTATATATTTACTGCTTATATTTCTACCTGAGTGATTTTTAAATGAGCACAATTTTAAATACATATATCGCTCTAAAACCAAACGGTGGTAGGCTCAGGAAAATCCAGAATTATTCAGCAGAACCACATCTTTATTTGAAGGGAATAAAGCTCACCAGGACCGTCATCCCCCACCTCAACCCGGGAGCAGCATCTTCCAATTTTATGCGAGTGACATAGGTGATATCTCCCCGGACTTCCTGAAAAGTATCCCGGATTGTAGTTACTGTTCCGCTCATTATATTATCTGGAAATGCATCGGCTGCCACTTCCACAACCTGACCCAATTCAATATTTACCACATCAATCTCAGTTAGGTCTATTGTTTCCACATACCATTCTGATAAATCTGCCCACTTAGCAACAGGCTGTCCTATCATGACAAGCTCGCCTTCGTTAAGGTTTAATTCAACCAAGGTCCCATTCGCTGGAGCTCGTAAATCAAACTGCTCAAGCGTTGCCTGGGCAGCTGCCAGGTTCTCTTTGGCGGCAGAAACCCGAGCATTTACTAAATTCAGCGAATCTGTGTCCGGACCATGTGAGACATCGCTAAAATGCGCTTCTGTTAATTTTCGTTGGGTTTTTGAAGCTTCCAAGGAATCCTGCGCCTGCTGTAAAATAAAAGTGTATCCTTCGCCTTGCAAATCATCTAGCCGTAGAGCTGCCTGGTCATAAGCTTGCTGAGCCTCTGTCAGCTGCACCTGGTAGAAAGCGCGTGTCGTATCGTCCTCCGCTTCATCCTCGTAATCATTGTAATTGTCATTAGCACTTTCCAGCTGTTTCTCAGCAAGCACCAGCTGAGCTTTTGCACCGGCAATTTCATTCTGGAGTTGGTCACCGGTGATGGAATCAAGATGGCTTTGCGCATCCCACTCAGCCTGGCGGGCTGCCTGGAGATCAAAAAAAGCCTGGTTCGTTACCGCTTCCTGGGCATCGTATAGATCCTGCAGTGCTTGCTGTGCAGCCAGCAACTCCAGCTCAGCGGATTTTACAGATGCCTCAGTTTGCTGTTTTCCTCCCAAACGGGCAATCACCTGACCTGTTGACACCGTTTCACCTTCCTGCACCAGAATTTCAACCACCTCGCCAGTAGCAGCAAAGGAGAGGGTGGCAAATACCCTGGGGACCAGGTGCCCTTCAATGGTCATTACACCATCGTCCATGAACAATTCAGGTCCGTTTGCCTGGCTGTCGGTTGACACAACTTCAGGTGTATTTGCCTGGCAGCCTGCAAGCATAATCAGGCTGATCAATAAAGCACTTAGAACATGGATGAATTTAAATCTCATAAAGGCTCCTACTCGTAACGGATAACGTCCAATATTTGTGTGCGTGATGCCCGCCTGGCTGGGAAAATTGCAGCAAGCTGTGAAACCAACAGGGCGATTGATATGCCAGCGATCACAGCCCCTACAGGCATGATAAAGTTGATCTTATAGCCCGACATGGCAGTCATCGACCACAGGAAGATGCGCGTCAGCAAGATGCCGAAACCCAGGCCAAGCACCCCTCCGATCAAGCCCATCAGCAGAGACTCTGCCAGCACCATTACCAGTGTCTGCTCACGCGTCAGGCCGATGCTGCGCAGCATGCCGATCTCCCGCGCTCTCTCTACAACATTCATCGTCAGGGTATTGACCACCCCCAGAGCTCCGACGAGCAAGGCAATGACTGCCATCACATCAAACATGCTGTAGGCCTGGTTGAGCAGCGTCAGAACTTGATCGATTAGTGACTGGTTTGAGGCGATGGAGAGGTGTTGCCGATCAGCGTAGGTTTCTTGAATGCGCTGCTGTACTTCTGTTGTTAGATATCCATCCGCAAGTTTCACCAGGTAGGCCCCAGCCTCGGAAGTCTTAAAATAACGGCGCATATCCTGCCAGTTTCCCTGGACTGCCAGGCCCTGGTTGTAGAAATTTACCACCACCGCTGCAATTGAGAAATCCCGCTCGCCACTGCGTGTTCTCAGGCTCAGGGTATCTCCAACATTTAATCCATATTTCTCTGCCAGAACACTGGAGATAAAAAGCGTATTCCCTTCACTAAGTTTTTCATAGGCTGCCTCTCCATCGACTTGACTATCACTGAAAACAAAAGAGGTCACTTTGTCGTAGGTTTGTGTATCAATCCCCATGAAGACCAGATCTTCGGTCTTTTCATCCGGAGTCTGCCATTTCACATCCAGGGTACGCATGGGAGTCACTGCTTCAACACCAGGTATGGCTTCCAACCGGCGCATCACCTGGCTGCGCATGGGAGAAGCGGAGGTGACCAGAAGATCACCGCCCACATACGCGTTGATCCATGTTTCCAGGTCGCCTTTAAAGGAATCGGTCATCCCACGTGTGATGATGATCATCGAAACGCCGATCATTAATGCCGCCACGGTGAGGGTGGTGCGTAACTTTGACCGTTGGATATTCCTGCTACCCAATTGTCCAGCTGCCCCATATAACCAGTGGACAACTGGACGGATTACACGTTGCCAGATACCCACGCTGCCCGGGATGAGCAGCGTCCCGCCGAAAAATAGACAAACCACGGTGAGGCTGCCCAGCCGGAACTGGACATCGTATGGGAATGGATTGGCAACCAGGATGATAAACGAGATCGATAGGAAGAGGAGACCTAATATCCATCCCTGGCGGAGTAGCCAGCCTTCCTTCCGAACCCCACGCACACGCAGGGCTTCAAGCGGTGAGATGCGGCCCGCCTGCCAGGCTGGGATGAGCGCCGCAACGAGTGTTACTGCCATACCCACCAGCAGGCTGGAGAGGATGACCTCAGGGGTGATTATTAATGGGATTGAATCCAGGTCCAATAGATATGTTAACAAATACGTGGCACCCTGTGATAGTCCGATTCCTAAGATGGCACCAACGCACGAACCAATCAACCCCAAGATTGCAGCTTCTACCAGCACCTGGATGGTCACCTGTTGACGGGTGAGACCCAATGTACGCAACAAGCCAAATTCACGTGTGCGTTCAACCACGGTCATGGAAAAAGTATTGTAGATGAGATAGCCTCCAACGAAAAGCGCCATCCCGCCCATGAAATTTAGTCCGATGGAAAAACCACTCAGCATCTGATTCACTCGGCTGCCCCCTGAAACGGTGGAGGTGACAGGGTATTCATCCCCCAGCTGTGATTGAAGTTGGGCTTTAACCATAGCGAGTTGATCCGCTGATCCGTAATCCGGTTTTAGCACAATATCGACCTGGTCGATTTCACCGTTGCGATGAAAAAGCTCCTGGGCAGTTTTCAGTGGGATCACGCCAAACGCGCCATTGTTATTTTGCCCCACCCCCTTTTTAGCAATCAAACCAACAACAGTGAATTCCTTGGGACCGTCTTCTGTCAATAATTCGATTATTTTGCCAACTTCTAGTTCATTCTCACTGGCGTAGTTCTCAACCAGCACGATCTCGCGGCCATTCTCATCTTGAGAGAGAAACTCGCCCTGGGTTATCGTATAGTCTCGTACGCTTAGATCCGTTTGTGAATCGATCCCAAAAACCGAGAAGCCACCCATATCAAATCCCAGCAGGCTCAGCGGTATGGCAGATTCAGGAACACCGACCGCCAGGGCGGTATGAATCTGCAGGCTTGGAACAGCTGTTTGTACAGCTTCGTCATCAATGATCCTGCGCAAGATGCGTTCCGGTAACCCATCTCCATCCGTCCCGGTGTATGTCACGATTAGGTCGGTTTTCCCAGCAGTGCCTTCGAAAAGCGCTGAAAGTGTATCCAATGCTGTGAGGTTGGTGATACGAATGGCCAGCAATCCAGCCACACCCAGGATGATGCCGAACATGCTTAAAAGCGTGCGCAAGGGGCGGGAGCACATGGAACGTAGGGTCAGCCATCGCGTGAGCAGCACTACCTTTTTGCCTCCAGCGCTTCAAACACCTTGATCACCATGCTTAATCGGTCAGACATCTCCTGACCATCCGTGAATTGGATCTGTTTGACGATCTTGCCATCGTGGAGAAAGACAACGCGGTTGGCGTATGTTGCTGCGCGTGCGTCATGCGTCACAGCTACCAGAGCCTGTTCTAATTCCACACAGGAACGTTGCAACAGGTTCATGATCGTGGTCCCGGTCTTTGAATCCAGGTTGCCGGTTGGCTCATCGGCCAGGATGATGGCCGGTTCAGTGACCAGGGCGCGCGCCAACGCCACGCGCTGTTGCTCGCCACCCGAAAGCTGGTCGGGTTTGTGCTTGCGCCTGTCTGTTAGGCCGACCAAATCCAGCAGGCGGTCAATGCGAGCCTGGTATTGACGGACGTTTTTACCATCAATTAAGAGCGGTAGGGCAATATTCTCCTCCGCAGATAATGTTGGCAGCAGGTTAAAAAATTGAAAGACGAAGCCAATGTTATGCCTGCGCACCAGGGTGACTTGCTTATCCCCCAGGACAGAAAGTTTCTTGCCTGCCAGGATGACCTCTCCATCCGAAGGTGAGTCCAGCCCACCTAACAGATGCAGCAGAGTTGATTTTCCACTGCCTGACGGACCCATGATAGCAATAAATTCACCCTTATTAACCTGGAAATCCAATCCAGAGAGCGCTTCGACCACCACTTCACCCATTTGATATTTTCTTCGCAGACCTTTTGCTTCTAATACGATCTCAGTCATGCCGTGTTCCTATATCGAAGGAAAATTTGTCATTCTCATAACCCAAACGTGGCTGGTTGGGCTGCTACTTTTTGTTCACCCGAAACAGCCTGCGTATCAGGCTGGGTGCACCATAACGATCCAGGAAATGTCCCAGTCTCTGACCCATTGCCATGTCCCCTGCAACCTCTTCCTGCGTGCTCAAGCCACCTTGTTTTAAGATCCGGAAGAATTGTTTTAACTCAGGGGTCATCTTTCCCCAGTATATCAGGTTGAAGGCGATGGCATAGATCAGATATGCAGGCTCATGGGTGCTGAACCAAAGCCATGGGATGAGCAGGATCAGGAAAGACCAGCGTAGGACCAGCACATCCCCGACCAGCCAGCCAATCACGCCACCAGCCAGGTTGGTCAGTATCAACCCAATGGGATCGATCACCAGCATACCTCCGATGATCGCTGATTCTCCCCGACCACCCTTGAAGTGGTGATAAAGTGGCCAGTCATGCCCAATCAATCCAAATATGGCTATGAGCAAGAAATATGGGGTTGCGGGCTGCCACAGTCTGAACGCCAAAGTAGGAATGAAGACTTTGAGTATATCCAGGACGGCTGTCAGACACCCGTACCGTGTGCCTACCTGTATGCGCACCATGGAAGCGCTTACTGAGTCAGACTCAAATATAATGTCTGTACTCGGGATAGGCTGTTGGATCAGCCTCAGGTCAGTATCTGGAGCCACCCGCCTTGTGACCAGGCGAGCGGAAGAAATCGAACCGCACAAGTACCCGATGAGACAAGCAAGGAAAGCAATCCATAGTTCCATTTTTCCCTCAATAAAATATCAAAGCAGCAATCACCCAATCTCGGTGTTGGAAACGTATAGGTCAATTTGACCCTTCATTCTGCTGAATCTCTGCTTTCGTATGTAAGATTACCTCTCCCCGGTAGCCGTCCACCGTAACCAGCATATCGTCTTTGAGTTCCATAGCACCTGGCACGGATACCACCGCCGGGATCTGATATTCGCGTGCCAGGATCGAGCTGTGTGACAGCATTCCTCCTGATTCGGCGATGATTGCTTTTGTCTGGGCGAAAAGCACCGACCAACTCACATCTGAGAATGGGATGACCAACACATCACCGGGCTTCACTTTATTGAAATCTTCCAGCCCATGCACTACCCTGGTCGGACCTGTATAATATCCCCTCGAAGTGGGAACTCCAGTGAGTTTATCCTCCTCGTTTGTATCCACCAATGGGGGCACATTGCCATAGATCAAAGTCGGTAGGTGCACGTCCTTGCAGCTGATTAGCTCTGCCTTGCGTATCTTGGCAAGCAAGCCATAATCCTGGTCCAGTTGTTTGGCGGGTGCTGAGTTTCTTTCATCCACTATGTATGAAACAATCTCGTCAATCTCCAACCGATCCAGGTAAAAGATATCCTCAGGCTCGGAAAGCAGACCACGCGCCGTGAAATGGTGTCCGAGCGCAAGGAGGTATGGTCGGAAGGAGCCATAAGCCTGGGTATATAAAGAGCTGATCTGTTCACGGTACAGGCGAAATTTCCTGGCTTTCCTGTACAACAGGTTCGCCCAATGGGATGTCAGCCTGGGTAGGTTTAGGTCCTCATAACGCACCTTGGCCTTATGTGCTTCCTGCACTGGCCCCTGGGTGATGAGCTTCAGTACCATGTCCGGTTTCTCGCGCCATGGGACTGATGAGAAGTCATTGCCGCTATCCGACAAGTAGCCAAATCGTATCATGAAGCTGGAGACTTTTTCCTGAAACTGGGGGATGCCAGGTAATTGTTGAAATTCTACATAAGAGGATTGTCTAATGTACTGCTGGGTGGCAGGGTCCAGGTTGTGAAAGTCATGCTGTAGATCCCTCAGGGGTATGTCAGGAGCGTACTCCAGATGGGCTGTCATGCCTGCCATCAGATCAAACTGGGCTGGATCAACTTCCGCTTTCTTAAGGAAGTATGCAAAGGCTGTGTTATAGAACCCCATCAGGAGCGGGATATTTATGTTGTAATAAACCAGAGGATACAGATCACGATAGAGCCTGTTGATTTCGACCCACAGTTCACTTTCATTTTGATTTCGTGTATTCTGCCAGTTGTAATGTTCAGGTAATAATTTCAGACGTGGATAATCAACCTCAAAACGCTTTCCGAGGTGCCATTTCTTCCAGGCGAATAATAACAAGCGGGGCAACAGTCGCATCATCCGCCAGGTTGGCTTAAATTTTTGCTGTCTTTCAGAGCGGGGCAGGATACCCATCATGATCTCCAGGCTTTCGCGTGGCATGCCAAAGACATCCCAAACTCGCCCCAACGCACTTACATTGAAATAGGTTCGATAATAAAAACTCTTTGCCAGGTCATCGAACTTGAGATCATTTTTCCCTACCAGCTCGGTTAAAAGTTCAACCCACACGGAGTTGATCAGGGGGATATTGATCGACCATATCAGGGGTTTGATCATCCCCGGCAGTACTTCCTTGGCAATTCGATTCGAGTAGGTTTCCAGGTTCTTCAGTGAAGGTATCTCGCGCATTTGAACCCAGAAGAGCTCGTGCCCATCATAGACCCACTCAAGGTCTACCGGCGCTTTGAAAGATTCAGCAATCTGGCGCGTTTGCCGGCATACCATCTCGATCAAGCCGGTCCCAATCGGTGAATGTTGTGGGGATGATTTCCACAATCCTGACCGGTTCACCCACCGCAGTGGTGTGATCCCGTCCTGAACCAAGGCCGCTCCAGCTCCCTGCACCGCTTCGACTATCACCTCATCCTCGCCAGTGATGGGATTGCGCGAGAAGGCAACCCCGGAGACAAGCGGGTTGACCATTTCCTGCAAGATGACCGCCATGTGCAGCTCGCGTTGTTGTAATGGAAGTTTGTCAAGGTAGGCCTGCACACCGGGTGAATTTACACTGGACCATACGGACAAGATCGCCATCAGGATTGCCTGCTCACCCTGAACATCGAGGATGGTTTTAAACTGGCCGGCAAATGAGCCTTCCAGCGTATCTTCGACGCTGGCAGACGAGCGCACCGCATAAACACCTGCAGGTTCCAGCACCTCCATCAGCTGCTGACTTAATAGTTTAAGGATTGAATCATCATCCTGCAAATAACGATCATAGGCTTCCCAGCTGACTGCATACGTTTTAGGCACACGCAATCCCCTTTGCATCAACTGGTGGATATTAAATGCTTTATTTCCCACTGATTTGGGTTGGCGTTGGTCATTGATCTGGACCACATAAAGCCCGCGGTGTAACAAGCTCATTATTTACAGCGAGATTTCTTTCAATGGATGTATCACTTGTTTTTCGGGTTTAAGGCAGGTTGCATAAGCGGCCTCAATTTTTTCCTTGATCGCCTGGATCACGAGCGGATCATCATTCCATGCCCCCAGGTTTATCAATGAAAACCCTTTTGGTACCCTCGCTTTATTCACGAGCTCAGGGATGTCATACTGGCTGTGGATCGAATCGGCACTGATGGCGGCTGAGAAATATAACACCGTCTCCACCCCATTTGTCACAAATTGCTCAATGACCTTCGCTGGTTTAGGGTTTTTAAATTCCATCCATGCCAGGCTTAGATGATCCCGATGGAAACCATCCTTTTCAAACAGGTCCAGGATATATCGGCGGAACTGGAGCTCGTGTTCAGTTTCGCTAGCAAATTCGCGATCCCATACATCGGGCTGCCCATGTCCAACTAGAAGCACACCCACCTTAGTTTTGTCAGTTCCACCAAGGTGCTGCTGAGCCCGCTCCAGGAACATGCGGTGCAGGGTGGATGAATCCCACATCGGACCTGTGTAATAAATGGGAATTTCGTAATCTTCAAGCCTTATCGCCTCGATCAGGTTCTTGCCTTCCAGGGTATGGTTGGATACTGAGACAAAAACCTCTGCCACGATCAACTGGCTTGCCCCCTCATTCAAAGCTTGAATGATAGCGGCATCCGGGCGGGGATCATCATCCAAAAAGCTTATATAGAATCGGGTGGTTTCATCACCCTGAAGGCGAAATTCACGCTCCAGGCTGCTCATCATCCGCTGATGAACCTTTCGGTGGTTGCTGGAGCCTACCTGGAGGTATTTTTTCCGCAATTGATATACAAAGAAAGGCCTGGCAAGAAATGGGACAAAGGAGATCCGTTGCTCATCAAACTCGCGGAACTGGTTGAGCCATCCGATCGGATCGTATGTCTCAGGTTCGCCATGGGTGAAATAGATGACCGCAACATGACCGTCGCCGGGGTCTCCCTTTTGACGTGTTAGGAGAGGTATATGCCGATGGTCTTCTCGCGACAGGAATATTCTAGTTAGGATTGCATAACCACCCAGGAAAAAAAACATCCAAGCCAGCACTGCCAAACCAACTCGAACACGGATCATTGGTTGAGAAAAGATGACCAGGCTGCCTAAAAAGCATGCCCAGGTCAGGCTTAAGTACAGGCTCATACGTAATGGGTGCGTGGTGAGGAATTTAAGAAAAAACACACCAGTTAAAAAAGCTAACATGCAACAAAGTCCCCAGAGCATGGTCTTCTCCATTTACCATTAATCTAAAAAAAGTAAGTGGTGAATATTACCAGGATTTTATTCATGGGTCAATTACAAATATGATAAGTCAAACCTGTTATGGTCACTGGGAAGGTCTTGGCAAGTTGGGACAGTTTTTGCCTTTGCATTAAATTCTCCTCCAAATCTCCATCTTTGTAAGCCAGGTGGATCATTAGCGAACTGAGCAGCTCAGGCCATAGATGTATTAGAGCTCGAATTTGCCATTCTCTTCGTTATCCATCGGATGGCCCACATGCCGTTTATCGCGCTCCATCAGACTGCGTAGATAATTGTGGCCATCATCGACGGTAATTTCTTGGGGTTCATAATACTGGCTGTAGGCTTTCTCTTTATAGCCATTAAAAATCTCAGCCGGGTTTTCAGCCAATCAATATAACGGGGACTTTTACCCTCCGTTTCCAAAGTGGCTAAATGTATACCAATGGCTTTCTCAAGTGTGATCATCATCAACTCCCGCTTGTCTCTTTTAACCATGGTACCCTCCCTTTCCGAAGAATTGGTTGACTGCTGTTGACTAAAAAAGGCGGCAAGGACACTGGAATTATTTATTTTTGACCTATTTTTCGATTTTTAAAAAAGTGATAAAAGTGGGGGATGTAAAGGGAAAAACCGCCGTTTGGCAGCTCTAGGTGGAAAAAAACATGCGTTTTTAGGGTATTTATAACCCCTTCTACCCATTTTTAGTGAGCGTGCTTGCACCGAGCGTCCACCTGCACGATCTTGGTGCGGTAGTGAGCGTAGAGCGGCTCGAAGAGTCTCCCCCTTGCGAGGACGCTCAACCAAACATAAGTCTATTAAACAAAAAGTGCGCGTGGAGCGGCTCGAAGAGTCTCCCCCTTGCGAGGACGCTCAACCAAACATAAGTCTAATAAACAAAAAGTGAGCGTGGAGACGCTCAAAGAGTCTCCCCCTTGCGGGGACGCTCAACCAATGGCTTAAAAGGACGATCCTAAAAAGCAGCATCTCCCAACCAATGTCCTGCCATTTATGGCTCAGTCCATTGGACACGGACTAAGCGAGTACATTGGTTATGTTATTAAAGTCCAGTCAACACCAAAATCTAATGGCTGTTTCGTGGATTTTACTACATTTTAATAAGAAAATATCGAACATCGATTTAAAAATACTCTACTATCTTTTCAGAACCAACAAAATTCACACTTGTTTAGGTGAAGTAAAAATTGTTAAATTGCGTTTCAGCTACTGATTAAATTGTAAAACTACCTTGTAATAATCTTAAATAACCGAATATTAGTAATTTGGCTCACAGCCTTGATCTACTTCACCGAAATCTTCTTCAGAATTATATTGATCATGATTTAGAGTATGGCTTTTTTCTTCCTCTTCACAGGGAGAACAGGTGCAATCCGGCGCGCATTCAGGTCCTCCATCGGTACAAGGTTCGCACAGAGGCCGGCATTCTTCTGAAGGTTCACATAAGGTGTCAGGATTCTTCATCGAAGTGACCAATGAAATTGTCGCACCCGTTTTTGATATGGGTGTCTTATTTTTTTTATCCTTCATAATTCATCTCTCCTATCATCATATTTGACGATCTCTCTATTGACTGCCTGACTTGTCGGATTTCTAGAGCCATGCTTTTATCATAATATGGTTTGCCGTCCCTATCAACTATCCATATCCCATTGCCCCACTCTCCAGAATATGGGTTATAAGTGCAGCGTGGGTAAGGCGCAGAGCGAAAATCTACCCGGCCTTGCGCGGCTGCTTCAGCCAGAGGTCTGCAATCAAAGCATACATAGCGGTATTCGCAATCCTGGCAGACAGCCACATGGTCTTTAGTGGTATGCCATATACCCTGGAGTTCTGAACAGCAAATAACCTCACAGAGGTTGTTTTGAGCCAGGTAGTTCCCAAGGATATGTTCCCGGGCAAATATGCATGGCAGGATATCACCAAATTCTGTAATCACCAATTTACCATTTAGGCAAGAATGGCGCGATTTATAATGGGCAATCTTCTTTCTACTAGCTTTAAAAAGGGGGGTCAGCATGAATCCGTACTGGATTAGAGTCTTATCGACGGGTTGAATCAGGCTTTTTTCGCCCCGACCATTTGGTCGAACTAGATCGGGTTTTCTCCCATGCAAACCCATTTTCCGTATGAATGACTTTGTAGATTCAACAGATTCTTGATTGGCTTTCATAACTACAGTCTCCACCCTTGTTTCAACACCAAATTTCTTCAACAACGCCAGGGAGCTAACTGTTTTTGCATAGCTGCCGGGAGTTTGGGTGACACTATTGTGAATAATTGGATCATCTGAATAAAGTGATACTGCCACCTTGATCCCCATCTCTTTTATCTTGAGTATGTTATCGGGAGTGAGCAGGGTCGCATTGGTAAAGATTTCAACAGATGAATATCCAACCTTTTTTGCAAATCCGGCCAACTCAATAACTGTTTCACCTTTTTCACCCCGATATAAAAGCGGCTCACCACCAATAAATTGACAAGCCTTACACCCAAGTTCTCGTGCTTGCTTGATCACTCTCAGCCAGTCTTTATACAACATCCGAGACTTCGGTTGAGCGATCGAAGGGGAAAAGTCTTTCGTCAACAAATCGCCCCGGCTGTTTTGAGGCATGGAATTGGTATAACAGTGAATGCATCGCTGATTACACTCATTTGTCGCGATTTCAAACCACATGAACTTTAGATGGTCATTTTCCATTGACCTGGGTAATTCCTGCGGGCAAGCACGTTCAATCTCACCAGCAATACCCATAGAGACAAGTGCGTGCCAATATTGATCATCTTCCACTTTGTATGCACATACTTTACAGCCTTGACTATTTATAGAGTAAACAAGGCCTGAGTTGGTATCCATGATGGCGCCTCGCAAGGCGCCCTTAATGAGATACACACCATCTTTTAAGCTATATTTTGGTGCCATCAGGATAAATCAGCCCAAGATCGATCTGGTGATATTTAAAATTACCCTTTTTTGAAATGACCATCTAAGAAATCAAGTACCTTTTTTACATTCTCTGGAGTCTCAAACATCGGATCAGCATGCTCGGCTCCTTGTAGCAATTCTAACATCACCTTATCTCTGCCGAGAACACTAGCTAATTTCGAGGCAAAATTGATCGATTGTTGAACCGGAACAACTGCATCCATCGTCCCGTGCTGCAAGAAAAACGGGGGTGCACCTTTTCGGATATATGTTTCAGGGTTGGCTGCTTTGACGAGCTCAGGGACTTCGATAATCGTGTGCCCCAGTAACAGTGATTCGGGTGAATTCGGCCCGCAGTGCAACTGGTCATCCGGCGGTTTTAGCCCATTTTCTTCCAGTTGAGCATCCATCTTCATAAAATCATTCGGCCCGTACCAAGAAATAACTGCTTGAACATTGCATTGTTGCTCCGGATTCCCTAATTCTTTATCCTCAAGCTCTGCTATACCCTCAGAGACCCCCAGCATGGAGGCAAGGTATCCTCCCGCTGAGCCTCCCCAGGCGGCGACTCGCTGCGCGTCAATACCGATCCGGTCGGCGTTAGCTCTGATCCAGCGTACAGCAGCTTTCACATCCTGAACTAGGGCAGGAAATTTTGCTTGCCAACTCAGCCGGTAATTCGTAGCAACAACAGCATATCCTCTCTTAAGCCCTTCCAGCATCGGCACCACCTGCATATCTGCCTTATCGCAGCCCATGAACGCGCCTCCATGGAGCTGCAGGATCACCGGGTATGGAGCTGGAAAACCGTCTGGAAGATAGATATCCAGCTTTTGTGAGGGTGAGATTGACGCATATGGTATATCGAGCATCTTGTGTTTAATATGATCGGTATTTGCCTTCGGAGGTGTCTGCTGGATGCCATAATGGGGCGGAGGCGTAAGGGAAATGGTGTCTGTCATGCTTTCCTCTCTGTAGATGTTTCAGTGTTCAATATACTCCTAATTTCTCTATAGCAGTTATTTTTCGTTAACAAGCACTAAAGATTTACCACAAAACTCAGTTGCTGACCGACAGAGCAAATTATAAGCACTTCATACGAGTACTCATTCTGTTATACATGAATGTGATTGAGTATTAATAGAATGGACATGCATTTTATTGACAAATGCTTGAAAATTTGGTATTCTAACGTAGTATTATACTGTAAAACTCATTTTCACCTGACGGCACTGTGCAACATTACAAATAGAATATTTCCTTATACCCTCATAATCGGGAGGAGAAATGTCAGATACATATAGTCTTGTAGATGCTACCATGAAAGTTATCCTGGATCGGCGTAGCATCCGCGAATATACGGAGGAGCCAGTCTCAGCCCAAGACCTAGACCTGATCCTTGAAGCTGCACGCCAGGCACCCTCGGGTGAAAACGCTCAGCCATGGCGCTTCATTGTCGTTACCGATCCGGAGATGCGCAAGAAACTTGGCGCACTCGCAGGTGGGGGGAGCGGTCGCCGCTTCACATCCGAATTCGTTACCAAGCAGATGCAGGAGCGCTTTGCCAGCTTACAGGATGAAGAGAAGAAAAAGGCTGCATTTGAAAAACTGACTTCCGGTAAAGTGTCTGCTTTCCTGGCTGATGCCCCGCTGGATCTGGTTGTCTGTGGCAAGAAAAATGTCTGGGATATGCCGTTTGACACCTCTGCAGCCATCGAGAATATCCTACTCATGGTGACAGCCCTGGACCTGGGTGCTTGCTGGGTGATTGCCCCCTGCATTGATATCCGCGATGAAGAACGTATCAAAGCATTGCTGGGTATGCCAGAAGAATTTAAAGCCGTGAGCATAATTTCCATCGGCCATCCCACCCGTCCCCATCGGCCACGCCCACGCTTGCCTATCAAAGATCTGGTCTTCACCGAAAAATGGGGCGAAGCATATTATAAGGATCAGCCATGAACGATAAAAAAACCATCCCCCTCGATTACGCCAACGGATTGATCTATGAGCTGGAAAAAGCTTTTTGGGATGAACGCGGGCGGGGTGCACGCTTCCGCATGACCACTGTCGGCCGGCAATATTACCGTGAACGCATCCGCCCAGCCCTTGAAGCCCCTGATCTGGAGCAAATCCTGAAAACCGTGCAAGCAACCCTGGAGTCTGAAGGTATCGCCGGGCAGGTCTCTTATGACCAGGATGGTCGCTTGCTAAGGCTGACAGTCAAAGGATGCCTTCACGGGCAGGTCGAAGACCGCATGACCTCCCACGGGATCGAGCCATTTACCTGTGTTCCGGCTAATCTGATTGTCCTGGCAGTTGAGGAAAAGCTCGACCGTCCAATTGAGCTGGCCGAGATAAAGAAGGACGAAAATGGCTGCCATTTATTGTTGGTGCTGTTCGACAAGCGACCTTCCCTCGATTAAGGACCATCATGTCCAAGTTATCCACCCTACATGACGCAGTAGCAAGCATTCCCTCTGGTTCGCACCTAGCGCTCTCTGGTTTTGCCATCACGCGCTGCACCATGGCCTTCGCCCGCGAGGTCATCCGCATGGGGATCAACCATCTGACCATCTCCCAATGTGTTGGGGCGATGGATGCCGATATGCTGGTGGGTGCCGGCGCAGTTGACCGGATCATCTACGGCGGTGGTTCACTGGATCGCTTCGGCAGGCTGAATTGCGTGAATCGGGGAATCGAGTCAGGTACCCTGGCCGCAGAAGAGTACAGCAGCCTGTCGGTCGCCTTCAGGTATCTGGCGGGCGCGCTTGGAGTTCCATTCATGCCCATCCGCTCCCTGCGCGGCTCCGATCTGATGACCAACCTCAAGGAGCGCTCTTCATCCGAGATTGCCAGTATCACCGATCCATTTACCGGGCAAGAGTGGCCGGTCCTGAAGCCGCTCACGCCGGATGTGGCGATCGTTCAGGTGCAGACCGCCGATGAGGAAGGTAACGCCTGCATCCTTGGACCACGTTGGGATAATAATGAGCAGGTGCGCGCCAGCCAGCGCGCCATCGTGATCGCTGAGCATGTCGTCTCATGCGAAACCATCTGCCAGGACCCCGAGCGCACCACCATACCGGGCCTGTTTGTGTCCCACGTGGTTGAGCTACCGTTTTCGGCTCACCCAACCTCGGTCTATCAATCGTATGATTATGATGCGGAGCACATCCAGGCCTATGTAGAAGCCACCCAGACTCCCGATGCTTTTCATGCCTACCTGGATGAATATGTGTATGGGGTTGAAGACCATTGGGCATATCTTGAGAAGGTGGGTGGTCTTAAGCATCTCAGTCGCCTTAAAGCCGACCCAGTGATGGGATACTAGGAGGAGCCATGCCATTCGAATATACCCCCTCCGAATTAATGGCTGTCGCTGGCGCCCGCGAGCTGCACGACGGAGAAGTCGTCGCGGTTGGGTTGGGCTTGCCGGTCGTGGCGTCTTTCCTGGCCAAGCACACCCATGCCCCCAAGATGACTATTTTGTTTGAATTAGGGGTGATCGATCCCCAGCCAGTGGACCAGGGGGTTGGGTTAGCCGACCCGCGCGTCTGGTACCGGGCCAATGTGCTCAGCAGTTTTGTGGATATTCTGGGCGAAGTGCTGCATCGCGGTCGGGTGGATGTGGGCTTCTTAGGTGGCCTTGAGGTTGACCAATATGGCAACCTGAATACCTCGCTCCTGGGCGACCCAAAAGGAAAATTTCGCCACATGATCGGCAGTGGAGGGGCGAACGATATCGCCTCCTGCGCCAAGCGCACCATTATCATCATGCGCCATGAAGAGCGCAAGATCAGGCAGGCTATATCCTTTATCACCAGCCCAGGCTATCTCACCGGGAATGACAGCCGCAGCCAGGCCGGTCTGCTGGGTGGGCCAAGCCGGGTCATCACCGATAAGGCCATCTTCTCATTTCATCCAGAGACTAAGCAGATGATGCTTTCATCCATCCATCCGGGTATCACCCTGGAAGAGGTGTTGGGTACCATGGGTTTCAAGCCTGCCGTGCCAGAGCACATCGCATACACCGAGCCACCCACTCCCGAACAGGTGCGCCTGATCCGGGAAGTCATCGATCCACGCCATATGTACATGGGCTAAGGTACGGTATTCTTACAGGTAAGGGAAGCTTATGCCATACGTTGTAATTGAACAATGCATATCCTGCGGAGCGTGTGTGTCAGGTTGTGAAAGCAATGCCATCACCGAGGGGGAGACCCAATCCCACATCGATGTGACGATCTGTATCGAGTGTGGCACCTGCCAGATGAACTGTCCATCCGATGCAATCATCTTCGTAGTGGAAACCGAGACAGATATACAGCGTGTAACTAATAAAGTGGATCAAAAATAAAAATAAGTTCTTTTTTCTCAATCTCCAGTAAGGTTATTAAATTTTGCGTTCATTGGTAGTTCCTCCTTAAAAACAGAATGCTCCCTGGCCGGGAGCGTTCTGCATAATAGCCTTATTTACTTAAGGTATTTGTCAAGGAAATTTATCACCAGTGCCAGGTTCTCAGAGGTTGTGAACTGCGAACCACCATGCCCTGCACCATCTATCAGTATGAAAGTTACTTTATCTGCTCCAATAACTGGACTTAATGCATCTGCAAGGTTCTTCCCTTGTATGGGTGGAATATTACAATCCGCTGAACCATTTTGGATGAAGAAGGGAGCATCATCAGGCGTGATGTAGTTCATTGGATTTGTGGTTTTTACCAGGTCAGGCACGGTCTGGATGGGGGTACCTACCAATTGGGATTCTGGAGAGCTAGCATCATTGTGATTTTGTGGACAATTAGTGCCGGCAAACTGCTCGTCCATAGCCAGAAAGTCAATCGGACCAAACCAGTCTACCACTGCCTGTACGCAGCTGGATTGATCAGCATTTCCTAAGTCAGCACCTTCCAGTTCAGTCACGCCACAGGTAGTACCAAGCAATGAAACCAGATTACCGCCTGCAGAAGCTCCCCAGGCACCGAATTTATCTGGATTCAGGTTATATTTGTCTGCATTCGCTCGCAAGAATCGCACAGCGGCTTTGGCATCATTAATTTGCGCTGGATATTTGGCTTCACCGCTTAAACGATAATTTATGCTGGCAACTGCGTAACCGTCTGCAAGTAACTGGTCCACACCAGCCAGGCCTGTTCCATCACTTTTATCACCCATCATGAATCCACCTCCATGAACCATGATCACCACAGGGAAAGGTCCACTACCCGTGTTAGGAATATAGAGGTCAAGTTTATCCGTTGGCGAAACTGTCGTGTAGGCTAAGTCCGCATATGTTGGTGCAACAGAAGCAATTGTGCCTGAGCTCGCAGGATTGCCAGGTCCGCCTTGGGGCATGACATTGGTTGGTTGTGTTGCTTGTGCAGCTGTTGGCTCTATTGGGGTTATCGATGGTGTTGCATGCGTAGCAACCGTCCCGCATCCCGTTGTACCAAATGCCAGGAATAGCGATATGGTAATTGTTGCCAAATAAAAAAAACACTTTTGATATAGATTTTTCATTTTATCCTCGTTTTAATTTTGTTTAATCGCATTTAGCGTTATCAAAGGCGCAGTTGAATATCGCCCTTATTTCGATATAAACCTTAATTATTTATCTATGGATAGATATGGGCTTCCTGATCAGAAACTCATAATGCCACTGGTGTGATTAAGATCAAAATCCCAGGACATACTCACCGATGTCTAGATCCTTTTGTAATGTTTGCAGTGCTTTTTGCACTCCCGGTGTGATCTCGATCCCTTCTGCCTGGTTATGTAAAGTGTTGTAATATTCCTTCTCCCCTGCTGTATAGATGCGCGGCTGGTCGGAGACTTTGCGTGACGCACGCAGCTCGCGCATCATATTACCGGTGCTGTGTTTGAATTCGTTCAATGGGACGAAGTTTTCTACATTGATCGCCAGGAAAAAGTGCCCGATACGCAGAAATTGGGTTTTCCCTTCGTGATCCTTATCATGCAGCATGGAAAGATAAGCCCCGCTCTGGAAAGCGGCTGAGAAGATCTCGACGAAGGTTGATAATCCGTAGCCTTTATGCCCTCCCATCGCTTCACCCGATCCTCCCAGGGGAAGTAAAGCTACCTGGTTGGCATTCATATTGGCAATGATCTGGCTGCTCTCAGTTACTGAATTGCCCTGGGCATCGATCACCCAGCCTTCGGGAATAGGTTTACCAGCACGGGCAGCGACCTCGATCTTACCCCGCGGGATGACCGATGTGGCCGCGTCGTACATATACGGAAATTCTTCATCGGTGGGGGCTGCCACCGCGATCGGGTTGGTCCCCAGCATCGGCTCCGTTCCAAAGGTGGGAGCGGTAGATGGGTGGGCATTGGTTACACTCAGCCCAACCTGGCCTTCCTTCACAGCCATTAGCGGGTAGTAACCTGCCACACCGTAGTGGCTGGAGTTGCGCACTGCCACGGCACCTAGGCCATATTGTTTGGCTTTTTGGATAGCGATGCGCATCGCCTGTGTTCCCACCACCATCCCCATCCCGTTACCCCCATCGACCACTGCCGTGGTTGGGCTTTCTTTGACTACTTTCCAATTCGTTAGCGGAAGCTGAAGGCCAGCCTTGATCCGTTCGTGGTACATCTTTAGATGGGCCACACCATGCGACCGTACCCCCCATAGGTCAGAGGTGATCAACACGTCTGCAATGATCGTGGCGTCTTCTGTGGGAATCCCCATTTTCTCCAGGGCTAAGATCATGAATCGGATTAAGTCCTTAACTGGTACGCGCACGTTTTCCTCTGTCATTGCATTCTCCTAATCTATTTTCACTCTGGGAACATCTTCCCCGGATTCAGGATATTCAGTGGATCCAAGGCAGTTTTGATCTTTCTTTGAACATCAATAGATGCCTGGCCTAAGGCATGCTCCAAGTAAGGTCGTTTGAGCAGGCCGACGCCATGTTCACCCGAGAGCGTGCCGCCCAGGCTCAATGAAGCCATGAAGATCTCCGGGACCATCTGCTCTACTTTTGCCCACTGCTCAGGGTCGCGCTTATCGAACAGGATGTTCGGGTGCAGGTTGCCATCGCCAGCATGTCCAAAGATCACCACCGGCAAACCGTATTTCTCGCTGATAGCCCGTATTCGCCGGATAATCTCCGGGATGGCGCTGCGCGGCACGGTAATATCTTCACCTAGTTTGTTGGGGGCCCGTCGAGCCAGTGAGGGGGAGATGGACCGCCGCGCCTTCCACAGGCTGGTTCGCTCTGCTTCCGATTTAGCCGTCCTTACCTTCACTGCTCCGTTTTCCTGGCAGAGCTTGTCACAGGCGTCGATTTCCCGCAGCACTGTGCTTTCATCGTTCCCATCTGTCTCAATGATCAAGGATGCCTCGATCTCGGTGTTCAAACCCAGGTGCATGGCTTCTTCGATACAGCAGATGGCAGTCTGGTCCATCAGCTCCAGGCTGGCGGGCACGATCCCTGCTGCCAGGATGGCTGTGACAGTCTGGGAGGCATCATCCAACGCAGCGAACTCCGCCAGGGCGGTCTTAGCGAAGCGCGGTTTGGTGATCAGCCTGACCAGTACTTCCGTTATGATCCCCAGCGTTCCTTCCGAGCCGGTGAAAAGTCCGTTCAGGTCATACCCTGTGACATCTTTGATGGGTTTTCCGCCTGTTCGCAAGATCCTCCCATCTGCCAGCACGATAGTAAGTCCCAGTACGTAATCACCGGTCAAACCGTATTTCAAGCAGCGTGGACCACCCGCGTTACAAGCCACGTTGCCTCCGATCGATGAGTGGCGGATACTGGAGGGATCGGGAGGATAAAATAACCCCAGCTTCTCCACCGCTGCTTGCAGGTCAGCAGTCACAACCCCAGCTTCAACCCTGGCAGTTGAATTTTCCAGGTCGATCTCGAGGATATGGTTCATGCGCGTCAGGCTCAGGGCAATAGATCCACTGGGGAGCGGCACGGATGCTGCAGCCAGCCCCGATCCCAATCCACGCGGCACGATCGGGGTGTGCCTGGTGGCAGCGATTTTGACCACCTGGCTGACCTGCTCAGTCGTCTCCGGCAGCACCACCACCTCTGGGGTACCTTCCAAGAAGGTCCCATCGTAACTGTATGCGGCCAGGTCTTCGGGAGTGGATAACACACCCTTCTTCCCGACCGAACGGATTAAGTCGTCGATTAGATCATGCTGCATTGTCTGTCCTGTAAGCTTCATCCAGTAACATGATGGGGTGGGTTACCCTGAGGTTCAATCCTCGCCGCCTGACCGCAGAATTCAGCTGCATCTGGCAGCCCGGGCAGCCTGAGGCGACTACCTGGGCACCGGTAGCAACCAGGTTGTCTAGCTTGCGCTCCATCACTTTCACAGAAGTCTGATAATGGGTGATCAGCTGGCTACCCGCCGAGCCGCAGCACCAATCGGCTTCAGGCAGCTCGACGAATTCCAACCCATCCACTAGCGAAAGTAAATAACGCGGCTGCTGCCACACTTTTTGCCCCCGCCGCAGGTGGCAGGGATCATGGTAGGTCAGGCGCGCTTGGAGTCTTTCTGTGGGTTTTTCAAGGGGGATGTCTGCCAGGAATTCGCTCACATCGCGTACTTTGGCACTGAAAGCCTGCGCTCGCGCTTCCCAGCCGGCTTCGTCTTGCAGCAGAACGACATAATCCTTCAGCGTCGATCCGCAGGTGGCGCAATCAGTCACAATGACCTCCACCCCGCTCTTTTCATATAGCTCAATATTATGCTTGGCTTGTTGCCGCACCAGGTCGAGACGCCCATATCCCCGGGCTGGCATGCCGCAGCATTGTACTTCCCTGGGCGTGATCACCGTACAGCCATTGCGCGCCAATACTCGCACGGTGGCTTTGCTCTCATCCGGGTAAAGCAGGTTCTGCACACAGCCTAAAAAGAAACCCACCCGGTATCGGCTTTGCCCCAGCGCCTCGGTGACTTCCGGCAAGGACTGCCTTAATGGGCGTCGAGGGAGGTGTGGCAACATGGCTTCCAGGTCACGCACCTTTTCAGGGAGTAGTCGACCCACACCTAGTTGATAGAATAATTTACGCAATCCTGAACGTTCATATATCCGTAGTGGCAGGGTGGCTGTTTCCATTCTCCCCGGATTTGGAATCATGCCGCCGAATAGCAACTGCTTCCAGCCAGTCCGCCTGGTTTGTTCACCCACATAGCGCATCGCCAGGACCAGTTCGGCTGGCCGGATCCCCACGGGGCAGATTTCATTGCATGCCAAGCACGCGAAGCAGGCATTCATTTGCTCCAACAGGTTGGTTGTTAGCTTAAGCTCACCTTCCAGGCTCTTGCGCGCTAGAACCACCCGGCCGCGTGGGCTGGCAGGTTCAGAGAGATGCTCCCGGTAGGTCGGGCAGACAGCCAGGCACAATCCACAGCGGATGCAGTTCAAGTATTCAGTTTCTCTTGGTCTTTCGACCTCTGGGATGGCATCCATTGGGTAAAAAAACGTTGGTATATTCCTAGGACCAACCAGAGGCGTCTAGGATGACCTTAAGGATTTTGTCGTCATGCTGTTCGTACAATGTGAATGCCCTGGCAGCTTCCTGGATTGGGATGCGATGGCTCACCAGCCATGCCAGCTCAGCATGATGTGCCAGGTAGAGCTCACTCGCCCGGCTCAGGTAGTCGCTCCAGTCGGGGGTGACCACAGCTACAAGTACGGCGTTCTTGCGAAAGAAGACCTCATATTCAATGGGGTAGACTGGCTGGTCTGGGACGCCGAAGCACAGGACGGTGCCTTGCTTACTCACCAGGTCAAGGCAGTCATTCAAGGTTTGCGTCTGGTGACCAACCGCTTCGATGCATATATCGAAGAGCAGCAGCTCTTTTTCTTCCTGGCGCAAGGTATGCACTGCTTGACCACTACGCAACGCGATCGTCTGGTTTGCGCCTAATCTTTCTGCTACCTTGCATCGAGAAGGGATGGGATCGATACCAGTGATCGACGCTGCCCCGCGTTTCTTGAGTAGCCAGCAGAAGAACAAACCAATTGACCCTAGACCCACAACGGCCACTGATTTTCCCTGCAGCTCACCGAGCTGGTCGACCGCATTCAAAACTGTCGATAGTGGTTGGATCAAGCAACTGTCATCACATTGAGCCAGAGCTTCAGGCAGGTGGATCGCTTTACTGGCCAAGGCGGTGTAGTATTCAGCCAGTCCCTGGTCGCCCTCGGGGATGGCCAGAACGATCTCGCCCGGCTTGAACAAACCTGACTGGCTCTCGACCACCTCCCCCACACTCTCATGGATGGGGTTACCCACTGGGAGTGGGAATTGGATATAGCGTTTGTTTCCGTTGAAAAATGAGATATCACTCCCGCATAACGATAGCCAGCGGGTCTTAATCAGCAACTGTTCGGATGGACCAGGAACCAAGGTCGGAATCGGTACTTCCAGTTTTTCGAAAATCCGCGGCCGGACCAACTGCAAGGCTTTCATCATAGGCATTATCCGTTCACCTTTTCAACCACTGGTAATGTGAGCAGTGCATGCGGAACAATTAGAACCTTGCATACAGAGCCGAGTTCACCAACAGCCATCGCCAGGGCGGTATCCATTGAAGCTGCAGGTGTCATCTTGCAGTCCGCAACCAGCTCGGGGCACTCACTGCCCACGATGATCACCCGGTTGTGTTCCAGCACTTTGGCAAGCACGAAGGCCCGTTGCTGGCCAGGTGGGTAGCCATGCTGCCTCGCATCTTCCAGGATCGATAGGACATCTGCTGCTTCTTTCATAGCCTTCCAGAAGCGCTGCTCGCCCACACCTATTCCAGCTCCTTCTTCACAGCGTGCCGGAATGATATACATCCCTCCAGGACAGGCCACCGGAGTTGGAGCGAAATATAAATATGAAGGGGCTCGGCTGGCCTGGTAGATATTGGAATCTTTTGGATATCCCACACCCCCAATCACAATGTCATATTGGTAAGGGATGCTTACCTCATAAACCGATCTGGCAAATGCTACCAGCTCCCGGTAAGCCAGTATAGGGTCGCCCGCTTTCACCATCAGGATATGTTTTTCATCATCCAGAACGACATTCACAATGAAGCGCAGACCTGCTCGTCGAGCTGCTTCAGTAACAGCCTCCTGAAACGGGTTCCCGTCAATCTTCCCCAAGCGGGTACATGGGTCATCAACGAAGGCAGGCCCGTGGGTGTGGGCAATCAGGGCTTCACCTGCTGCACCCACTGCTAGGGTCTTGCTCCCACCAGAATAACCGGCATACTGGTGCGGCTCAACTATCCCTGTAGCGATCAGCAAGTCTGCCTCGATCGCTGCCCGGTTTGCCTGCACGGGTACTCCTGCCGGGGTTATCCCTAGATCTACCAGCATATTCAGGTTCTGCGGCTCATTGTCGATAACCCGGTAGCGGTTGACGATCTCTGCCCCTAGCTTGGCAACCTTTTCGGTCGGTGTGGATGGACGGTGCATTCCTGTCCCGCACAGCAGCGTCACATCCTCATCATGTACGCCGGCAGCTTCCAACTGGCGTAGGATGGGGGGAACCAGCAGGTGATCCGGGCTGGCTCGGGTCGTATCCGTGAACACGATACAGGCTTTCATGCCTGGCTTGGCAAGCTGTATCAGTGGGGGAGAGCCGACGGGAAAGTCCAGCGCTTCCTGGATGGCTGCTTGTGGATCAGCAAGAATTCCCTTGTCCTGGGAGACAGCCACATCTACATGGAACCCTGCGGGCAGGCTGAACTCAAGAAAGGATTTGCTGTATGGAACCCGATAAAGTCGATCAGTCATTCGGCATCAATTTTATCCGATGAATGGATTTATATAAATCTGAACAACTATCGTAAAGCTTATTCAGTAGTTTCACCTGATGAAATTAAGTTTCATTATAGGATAGCATTTCAAAGGAGTTGCGTCAAGTTACAAATATCATACCGCGCGAATGCAAAAGCATGACAGCTTAATGGAGTTCCACACTATGAAATTAGTTGACATCAGGTGAAACTTCTGCTATACTAATTTGTGAAACTCAGTTCTATTACACGAAACTCAGTTGTTTGTAAATCAAATTAATCGGAGAATGCTGCTTGCCTCAAGCGGTGCGTGCTGTTGAAAGAGCCCTCGATATCCTTCTGTGCTTCAGAACGGATCGCTCCAGCCTTTCCCTGACCGAGATCGCCGAGCAGGTGGGCATGAACAAGAGCACCATCCACCGCCTGCTTGCTACCCTTGAAAGCAAGCACTTTATCATCAGGGATAAAGCGACCGGGATGTATCAGCTGGGTTACCTATTTGTCGAGCTGGCCTCGATCATCCTGCAGGATCTCGATCTCCGCCAATTAGCCAAACCGTACCTCCAGCAGCTATCTGATCGGAGCGGTGAAACAGTCGACCTGGCGATACTCAGCGATGGCCATGTAGTCTACTTGCAGGTGATCGAAAGCACCCAGCGAGTCAAGATTGCCGCCGCTGTTGGAGAACGGCTGCCCGCGACTTGCACTGCCACCGGGAAGGCTTTTCTTGCCTATCTACCCGAGAGCCAGGTTCGTCAGATCCTCGATCAGGATTCAACCAGGTACACCGAAAGAACACTGACTTCACTGGAAAAATTGCTAGCAAATTTACGCGAGACCCGCACTCGCGGGTTTTCAATTTCAGAGCAGGAATATGAAATCGAGATCAATGCTGTCGCGGCCCCGATCATGGATGCCAATGGTTCCCCGGTAGCGGTGATAGCCATCGTTGGGCCTTCTTACCGCATGCCCCCTGAGCGGTTGCAGAGCCTTGGACAACTATTGAAGGAAACCACCGATGCTCTCTCCCGGGAAGTGGGGCAGGCTACCTTGCCAACCATATTATCGAATATCAATTACTCATCCACTAACGTAAATAACCTATAGAAAGGCATGATGATGGAGAAATTACCGTTTGTCAAAGCTGCAGAAGTTGAAGGTGAATATCGCCTCCCACCGCGTGTCTCCAAGCTATTGTTGGCGCCCAAATTTGGTGGGGTCCAAAATGTATCCATGGGGATGAACATCACAGAAGTTGGCAGCATGATACCCGACCATGTCCATGACGAATCTGAAGAAGTCTTATTTCTCATCAGCGGACGGGCAAAGATTGTCATCGAGGGAGAAGGTGAGTGGGAGATCGGTCCTGAAACTGCCTTCTATTCACCGCTCGGTAAGAAACATCGTGTTGAAAACATTGGCGACGAGCCGCTCAAACTGGTCTGGGTATATTGCCCTCCGTTGCCTAATCATCGCTAATAAATATCAAATACTTATAAGGAGTAAATGCTATGTTTGAAGAAACCCGTGAATATGTAAAGACTCTTGGATTACCCACAGGTGACCTGTATGATATGCCGTCTTCACCGCACCGTTTCCCAGATGGGGCAGCCTTCCGGATCGAGGTCCCTACGATCAACTCAGCTGAAGCGGTTGGGTCCTTACTCGAAACTGCTTGTAAAAACGGCATCACCATCAACCGTGTTACCGAGACCTACGGTATGTTCCGCCATACGCGCGAGGAGATCAAGGAGTACTGCAAGCTGTGCCATGACTACGGTGCCGAGCTACTGATGTCCACCGGGCCGCGTGCCACCTATGACACGGGTGCCACAGTGCTTTCACCCCAGGGCGTACGCATCAGCTACCGACTGCGCGGGATGGACCAGGTCCTCAGGGGTGTTGAGGATATCAAGCGTGGCTATGACCTGGGTGTGCGTGGCTTCCTTATCTACGATGAGGGCATGTTGTGGCTGGTGGGTCAGATGCGTAAGGATGGTGCATTGCCGAAGGATATCGTTTTCAAGACTTCTGCCCACCTTGGGCAGTGCAACCCCTGCTCGTTCAGGCTCCTAGAAAGTTTGGGCGCCGACAGCATCAACCCGGTGCGCGACCTGCAGATCCCAATGATCGCCGCGTTACGTGCGGCAGTGAAGGTACCCCTGGATGTTCATACCGATAATCCCCCTGGCTCAGGTGGTTTCATCCGTGTCTACGAAGCCCCCGAGATCGTCCGTGTGGCTGCACCCGTGCATTGCAAAACCGGTAACTCCTGCGTCAGTGGGCATGGAGAAATGACATCATGTGCCGAGGGAAAGAGAATGGCTGACCAGGCGAGCATTGTAGTCGAGATGGTCAATAAATATTACCCAGAATTTAAACAATCTCCCACACGATGCAGCGACCTGCATATCCCAGAGGTTTAGTCTCACACGAGTACATGATCATATTACCAGAAAAGAGGCGACATTATGGGTAGCTGGCAAATCCCTCCTGAGTGTGGACACATGGAACGTTCCTCTGGCGTTTACTACCAGACCATGAACATGACCGAGATCAATACTCGGCTCAAGAATAACGATCTGATCATCATCCCAGTAGGCAGCACTGAATGTCATGGTGCGGCCCAGCCGCTGGGAGAAGACACGTTCCTTGTGTCGCGTATGGCCGAGCAGGTGGCGCTGAAAACTGGCTGTACCGTGGCCGAACCGGTATGGTATGGCTCGCATCCCTATAACCACCTGGGAATGCCCGGGACAATTGTGGTCCCGGAAGATGCATTCTTAGCCAACCTGCGGGCTATCATTGCAGGATTATGGAATACTGGCTTCCGCAAGCAAATCTTCTTAAACGGTCATGGCCAGGAGGAAGTCATTCCCCTGGCATTGCACCAGTTTGCCAAGAAATACCAGGTGCCCTGTATCCTCATCTCGCTTCACTGGCCAACCGTGATCCACGACTTCCTGAAGGATAAAGCCCATGGCGGTCCATTTGATACACCATTCCAGCATGCCTGCGAAGTTGAAGCCTCATATTCCCTGGCATTGTTCCCCGAATTTATGCAAATGGATCTGGCCGTGGATACCAAACCAGAAGGATTCCTGCCTCCAGGCTATGTGGATAAAGGCGGTGAGGTGTACCACGCTCCCATCAAGGGCCACGAACACGTTGGATTGGGTGGGACCGAGGTGCAGGTTTATCCTGAGGGCGTAATTGGCCGACCGACCCTGGCTGATGCAGAAAAAGCCAAACCTGGTATTGAAGCTTGCATGGATTTCATGGTCAAGCTGATCGACGATATCCTGGTCCGTTTCCCTGCTGGAGAGCTGCCTCCGACAGAGAAAGTGACCCAGCGGGACAAAGAAGAGATTGATGCCTTACTGAAGGGCCCGTTGAATGGTGGTAAGCATATCTACACAGTAGCTTATCCACCGTAAACCGTTTTTTGATGAGCATTTTGGCATAGATTGTATACTCGAGGATTGGTTATGAGATTATTGAGGGTAAATATGGATCAGGCAACAGTAAGCTGGGAAGCAGCGCCTCCAGTTTATGAGCGCTTGGGAGGCCGCGCCCTGATCGCCAGACTATTGCTTGAAGAGGTGCCTCCCACCCGTGAAGCCTTAGGGCCATATAATAAGCTGATCTTTGCTCCAGGCTTATTGGGCGGTTGTGGGGTAACAGCTGCGGGACGCCTGTCGGTGGGAGGAAAAAGCCCACTCACCCGAGGCACAAAAGAAGCCAACGCAGGCGGCACTGCGGGAGATTACCTTGGAAGATGGGAGATCAAGGCAGTTGTCGTCGAACGCAAGGCACCTGTGGGGCACTGGTTCATCTTGCATATCCACGGAGATTCTGCAGAATTGATCCCAGCCGATGACGTACTTGGTTTGGGCACATATGCTACCTCAGATTTGCTCCAGGAACGTTATGGTGAAGGCTGTGCGGTCATCTCGATTGGCCAGGCTGGCGAGATGTTCTTGAGAGGTGCAGGTATCTGCGTGACCGGAGAGGGTGGTCAGCGTAGCAACCATGCTGCCCGTGGTGGTCTGGGAGCCGTGATGGGCAGCAAGGGACTGAAAGCCATCGTGATCGATAAGCCGGTTGGTAAGATTATCCCTGCCGCTGATGGCAACTTGCTACGCACAGCTACCAAGACCTTCGCCCAAAAACTGATCAATGACCCCAAGCTGGGCACACAAGGCTCGCAGCATCTTTATGGAACAGCTTCGATTGTTGCTGCTGTTAATGAGATGGGTTCCTTCCCAACCCGAAACTTCAGCAACGGTAATTTCGAAGCTGCTGAAACATTGCGCGGTGAATACCTGCGCGAAGTTATCCTGCAGCGTGGAGGCCAAGTTGGTACACGCTGTATGCCGGGGTGTGTAATCGCTTGTCGGAATGTCTATGTTGATGAAGCTAAAGTACCGATTGTTGGCACCTTGCAATATGAGACTATTGCACTTTTAGGTTCTAACCTTGGTCTTGGTAATCTCGATGAGGTTGCCAGGCTGAACCGCATGTGCAACGATTTTGGCCTGGATACGATCGAGACTGGGGCTGCCTTGGGCGTCGCAATCGAAGCAGGTTATGGGAAGTTCGGTGATTTTGAATCAATCCAAACGTTGTTAATGCAAGTGGGCGAAGGGACGGTTCTTGGCCGGTTGATCGGCAACGGCGCAGTTGTGACCGGTCAGGTGCTCGGCATCCGGCGTGTTCCCGCGGCAGTTGGCCAGGCAATACCGGGCTACGACCCGCGCAGCCTCAAGGGCAATGGCGTCACTTATGCCACCTCACCCCAGGGTGCCGACCATACGGCTGGGAACGCCTTCGGGGCCCGTAAAGAAGTCAACCCACTGGGCATCGAAGGCCAGAAAGCTCTCTCGCTCAAGCTGCAGATTATCGCTGCCATGCTGGATAGCACCGGACTGTGCCTGTTTGCCAGACCGCCCATCATCGCCAACCCCCAACTCATGGTGGATATGGTCAATGGCCGTTACGGCTGGGGCTGGACGGTGGATGACTATAACCGGTTCAATCGTGAGGTCTTGCGCACCGAGCTTGAGTTTAATCGCCGCTCAGGTCTGACTGCTGCTGATTACCGCATCCCTGAGTTCATGCATACTGAGCCACTGCCGCCTCATCAAGCCACTTTTGATGTGCCGGATGCAGACCTCGACACGGTGTTTGATACTCTTTAGGTGAGACGTGAAATTATCCGTTGAGCTCTTCGGCCAACTCTCTCCTCTTTCTCCTCGGCGGCAGACCCTGGACGTGGCAGACTCTGCCACAGTCCAGGATGCCGTCAGTCTCTTGGGATTGAATCCAGGAGAGATTGGCTTGATCACCATCAATGGCGTACAAAGTGAGCTGCGTGATCAGATACCCGCTGATTGTCGCTTGTGTTTCTTTCCATATTTATCCGGTGGATAAGGAGTTGAAGATTTGTTAGTGTTAGTGCACATACTTGATTAAGGAGAAGCATGCGCATCCTGACTGTCGAACAACTTTGTAAGAATTTTGGTGGTTTGAAAGCCATTTGTAATCTTGATTTTCATGTCGATGAAGGCGAGATCTTAGGCATCATCGGCCCGAATGGCTCTGGCAAGACCACTGTACTCAACCTAATCACGGGTTTCCTGAAACCCAACTCCGGCAAGATCACTTTCCGGGGGGAAGATATCACCGGTCAGCCGCGCTATAAGATCAACCAAAAAGGTATTGCCCGCACCTTCCAGCTGTGCAAGCCATTCCTCGATTTCACTGCTCAGCAAAATGTGATGGTGGGCAGGATGTACGGTCAGGATCCATGTGCGAATATGAAAACTGCCGCCAACGAGTCGGATGAGATTCTCGATAGGGTTGGTTTACTCAACAAATCTTGCATTTTAGTGAAAGATCTGCGAGTGATGGAGCGCAAAAGGTTGGAATTAGCCAGGGCCTTGGCGACCAAGCCCACCTTGCTGCTCCTGGATGAGCTCATGGCTGGGTTAAACCTGGCCGAAGCCGACGAAGTCTGCCAGCTCATTTCAGCCATCCGTGAATCGAACATCACAATCATCATGGTCGAGCATATTGTCAAGGCGGTAACTTGCATCTCCAACCGCATCCTGGTCTTAAACATGGGCGAGCTGATTGCCCAAGGACCTCCAGAAGAGGTGGTCAACCAGCCCAATGTGATCGAAGTTTACCTGGGGAAAGCCCATGCTTAAAATCGAAAATATGGATGTTTTTTATAAGGAGCTCCAGGCACTGTGGGGCATCACCCTTGAAGTGAACCAAGGCGAGATCGTGGCTCTCATTGGACCCAATGGCGCCGGTAAAACCACGACATTGAATGCTATTAGTGGATTGCTGCAACCCGCTGCTGGTCAAATTCGCTTTCACGAACAGTCCATCGGGAAACTGCCAGCTCATAAAATTGTGGAATTGGGGATCTCCCAGGTGCCTGAAACGGGAAAGATTTTTACCGGGATGAGTGTTTACGAAAACCTCGAGCTAGGCGCCTTTATCCCCAGCGCCCGTAAGCTAAAAGCTGAGAGTGTAAAAACAGTTTACGAGATCTTTCCACGCCTTTACGAGCGGCGTGAGCAGATGGCAGGTACCTTGAGCGGCGGAGAGCGCCAGATGCTCGCCATTGGCCGAGCGCTGATGTCTTCGCCGAAGCTGCTGATGCTGGATGAGCCATCTTTTGGCCTGGCGCCGATTATGGTGCAGCAAATGTTTAGCATGATCGAAAAAATTAACCAGATGGGTGTCACCATCCTGCTCGTTGAGCAAAACATCCAGGCTGCCCTCGACCTGGCAGATCGAGCCTACCTGCTCGAGAACGGGCGGATCGTGGGCCAGGGTAGTGTCAATGACCTGTTGTCATTTGAGTCAGTACGTAGTTCTTATCTTGGTTAGGTGAAAGGCAAGCGGAGGCGTTCTCAATGCTTACTCCTTTAGCACAAACTCTCGTGTTCGGGATCCTGGTGGGAGCACTGTATGGGCTGGTCGCCCTGGGGCTTTCGCTGGTTTTTGGGGTCACCAAGCTACTCAATGTCGCCCATGGCGAGCTGCTCATGATCGGTGGGTTTGCTAGTTTTTGGGCATTCTCGCTCCTGGGGATCAACCCATACCTGACCATCCCGATCAGCATGGTCGTACTGTTTTTGTTAGGCGCGGTCTTGTACAAGCTGATCTTTTCACGTACGGTCAAGCTGCCTGAAGAATCAAAAATTAAAAATACCCTGCTGGTTGCCTTCGGACTCTCAATCATCCTGCAGAACCTGGCCTTGAAATTTTGGACGGCCGATGAGCGGGCCATCTCCACCCCGATCCTCCGCACTGCCATCAAGGTTGCTGGCATTCGCCTGCCATATGCCCGCCTGGCTAACTTGCTGATTGCGGTATTTTTCTTGGTGGTCTTACAACTCTTCCTGCGCAAGACGTACATCGGAAAGGCCATTCGAGCCACAGTGCAGAACTGGGAAGCCGCTTCCCTGATGGGTATTAATATTCAACGGGTCTACTTGCTGGCCTTTGCCATCGGAGCATCCTTAGCGGGTGTGGCAGGCACTTTGGTAGCTATCAATTTTTCGATCCAACCTAACATGGGTCTCACCTGGACCCTCAAAGCGCTGATTGTCATGGTTCTGGGAGGCCTGGGAAGTATCCCAGGTACATTTATCGGTGGGCTGGTATTGGGGCTGACCGAGTCAGCCACCTCCTTCTTCATAAACAGTAATTACCGTGAGATAGCCGGCCTGGTCCTGTTTCTACTGGTTTTGATTTTCAGGCCACAGGGCTTGATGGGAGCCAAGGAGACCTAGCCCATGAATAAAAAACGCCTCCTTGTCCTGGTTTTATCCATCGCAGCCATAATCACCCTGGCATTGCTCCCGCTGGTCATCACCTCCGACAGCACGATCAACCTGGTTATTTTGGTCCTTCTGTACATGGCCCTTGCCTCAAGCTGGAATATCCTCGGCGGGTACACCGGGCAAACCAACCTTGGTCATGCGGCTTTTTTTGGCACCGGTTCGCTCATCACCCGCCTGTTGTGGATCGGCGGTATGCCATTCTTCGGCGCCTTTCTGCTCGGAGGTCTGGGGGCGGTTGCCCTGGCAATGTTGATCGGTGTCCCAGCCTTCAAGCTGCGCGGGGTGTACTTTGCCATCGGCACCCTGGCCCTGGCGCAGATCCTCAACCTGACCGTCAGCAATATTTTCCCCGAGATGTCGTTCAACCCGAACATCACCGATTACCAGCTGCTGCCCCGGTACTACCTGTTCCTGGCATTAACCGTCGGCACGATCTGCGTGGCTTATCTGCTGGTCAATTCAAAATGGGGGCTTGGGATGATGGCCGTTCGCGAAGGTGAAGATGCGGCTGAATCCCTGGGCATCAGTGCCCTGAGGCACAAGCTTTTAGCCCTGGCTGCCAGCGCCTTCCTGGCTGGACTGGTCGGTGGCGCCTTTGCATACTACCATGTGAGTTACTACCTGAATATGCCCTTCGGTCCGGAGTGGACCTTTGATCCGATGATGATGGCCTACATTGGTGGCACAGGCACCATCATCGGCCCGATCATTGGCTCGATCTTCTTCGTGGGTCTTAAGCAGCTACTGGTATGGAACGTCGGCGAATACCATTTGATCATCTTCGGTACCTTGTTCATCCTGATCGTCCTGTTCCTTCCAGGTGGATTGGTTGAGCTATGGAAGAAAACCCAGTCTTACCTTCGCCGTGGTCCTGGGCAGAGGAAGAAGAAAGCCACTGTCCAGGTTGCCTGAGAAATTGAGCATTAATCATGAGACTCGCTAAAGAAAGGAGCTGATATTGACTTCATAAAAAAATCCTTAGCATAATATTATTAAGGTCGGATAACATAAATAATAATTCTAACGAGGAGAACGAAACATGAAGAAAATTATGTCAATGGTTGCAGTCATTGTCCTGCTTAGCCTCCTGCTCAGCAGCTGTGCACAAACTGCAACGCCGGTTGTCACCACGGCACCTGAACCCACCACGGCGCCCGCCCAACCAGCCACTGGCTCTATTGAAGGCAAGAAAGTATGCTACCTCATCCCCGAATCCGGGAATGCCTTCCTGTCTGGCCTCACCCAGGGCGTTAAGGATAAATTCGCCGCTGATGGAGTCGAGGTGCAGATCTTCGGCGCTGAAGGAAATGCCACCACCCAGTACAACCAGATCGAGACCTGCATATCCCAGAAGGTGGCTGGTATGATCATCATGGCTGCTCTTGAACCCGATGCGGTGGCTGCTGCGGTTGAAGAAGCCAAGGCTGCTGGCATTAAGGTCATGGGCGTGCCGGTCGATAAGCAAGGTCCGTACGATGCCATCATGCATACCGATCAAAAAGAGATCGGCATAAAGATGGCCACCATGGCTTGCGACTGGATCAACACCACCTATCCGGATGCTGCAGACAAAAGCGTTGAAGTCGCCATTATCAGCACCAAGGGAACTGAAAATCTCAGGCTGCGCACCGAAGGCATGGAAACCATCGATACTGCTTGCGCCAAAGCCAAGCTGGTCCAGTTTGTGGACGTTCCTGAGACCACCATTGCAGAGGCAGTCACCGCCACAGAGAATATCTTCACAGCTAATCCGAATACCAAGGTGATCCTCGTCGCCGGTGATTCAGGCGCCCAGGGCGCAGCTCAGGCGATCGAAGCTTACGCACCAAATAATCTCGACCAATATGCCGTCTACTCTGGTGACGTCAGCCCCGATACCCAGGAAAAGCTCCCCACATGTGAAGCAGGTGCCTATCGTGGTGCCGTCGCCATTGGCGGAAGCCTGGACGACTTGATCAGCAGCACTTACTCGATCATGAAGGGCATGATCAGTGGTACGGACTACCCCAAGGAAACCCTCGATCCATTGACCACCTTCGTATGTGCGCCAACCGCTGCTGCTAAACCGACTGCACCGGAGTTCATCGAGATCGGTGCTTCCATCCCGCTGACCGGTAAATTCGGCTCTCTGGGCAGCCAGGTAAAGGTCGGTTATGACTACGCCATCGATGCGATCAATGCCAACGGTGGTGTGTATGTCGAAGAATACGGTGTCAAGATCCCCCTGCGCCTGACCGCCTATGACGATGAGTCTGACCCCACCAAGGCCGTCAGCAACCTTGAAAAAGTCTTCTCTGAGCAAAACGTGGTTGCCTATCTGGGTGGCGCGGCAAGTGGTATGCACGCCGCAACAACCGCCATTGCTGAAAAGAACCAGGTGCCATATTGCGGTGTGTCTTTTGCCTGGTGGAATATCCACCAACGTGGGTACAAGTACCTGTTCTCACCCTTCCCCAAGAGCCCTGACCAGGCTCGGGATGTTTACGCCGCCCTCAATCAGATGATCCCCGCTGATCAACGACCTACCAAGGTCGCCATCTTCCAGGAGAAGACGGACTGGGGCAACGAGTTGGGTGGCTTGTTCAAAGCAGACGCCAAGCCTGCTGGCTATGATGTGGTGTACTACGCAGAATATGCCCCAGGGACAACCGATTTCTCCACTATGATCCTGGATGCCCAGACGGCTGGGGCTGAGATTCTGCTAGGCATGCCCAGCACTCCCGACGGTATTGCCATCATGAAACAACTCAGCGAGCTTGGTTGGACGCCGAAATTCACCATGCTTGTCAGGGCACCGGATGCGGCAACCTGGGGCGAATCCCTTGGTACAGTCGGTGATTACGTCACCATGTTCCCCGGCTGGCACAATGCCGAGAACTTCCCAGGCGTGGCAGAGATCAATACCAGGCATCAGACGGACTTCGGCCGGCCTGCAGACGTGTTGGTTGGACCAGCCTATTCTTGTGTCCAGCTTTTCGCCGATGCTATCGAGCGTGCTGGCGCATTGGACCGCGATGCGATCCGCAATGCTATGGCAGACTCCGATATGATGACTGTCATCGGCCCGGTGACATTCAATGCGGATGGTACCGGTAATGTCTTGAACCCGATGACCCAATGGCTGAATGGGAAGATGGAGCTCGTTTGGACTTCCGATGGTCAAAAGTCTGCAGATTTTGGCTTCCCTGCTCCAGAATTTGATCAAAGGTAGTTTATTCACCCGAGACTAATGAATTAATAAAATCTGGCGATGACTCGTTGTTATGTAGCGTCATCGCCAGATTTCCTCAAAGTTACACATCCCAAACTGCTTGTTGGTGTTTTGAAACTAGCAAGAAAAGATTGGTAAAGCAAATATCAGCACAACGTTCTGAGGTCAGAGATTATGGAATACGCGGTTGAGATGAAAGGCATCTGCAAAAGCTTTGGGGGCATCCAGGCGCTGAAGAGCGTCGATCTGGAGCTCCAATCCGGTGAGATCATGGGAATTGTCGGTGACAATGGCGCTGGCAAATCCACACTGATGAAAATCCTCTCCGGGGCATATCAGGCTGATAAGGGTGAAATCTGTATTTTTGGAGAGCCAGCTCATATCCAGAATCCCATGGATGCATTCAAGCTCGGGATAAGTATGATTTACCAGGATTTGGCTTTATTTAATAACCTGGATGTCGCCAGCAATATCTTCGCTGGAAGAGAACTAGCCCGCGGCCCGCTTGGAATGACCCTGAATAAAAAAGCCATGTACAGGCGCGCCGAAGAACTGATCAAAGATCTGCGGGTGGATATCAAGTCTCCGAAATTGAACATCGCCAGGATGTCTGGTGGGCAGCGCCAGATGGTAGCCTGTGCACGAGCGATTGCCTTTCAGTCGAAGATCATGATATTAGATGAGCCAACCGCCGCTTTGGGAGTTACAGAAGCCAATAAATTATTAGGCCTTATTAAAAATCTGAAAAATCTGGGCTTGTCTATATTACTCATCACCCAGCGAATCCCTGATATCCTGGCTATTGCCGATCGCGTTTTCGTACTAAAGGGTGGGGTGAGGCAGGATATCCTGAATGTCAGCAATACAACCTTGGATGATGTTGTAACCCTCATCGTAAAAGGAAAAGAAAACAGGGTCGAACTCGCTGAGGATATTGAATACAAGTCTTTCGGGTAACTGCTGCGTTTGTTGTAAGCATGATGAATTAACGGTTTAGATGCCGGAGATTATCAAGTAAAGGAGCACAGTAATCAAGTAATGAACAGCCATCCATCGTTCATCAAGAAATTGTTCGCCGGCTTTGGAAGGTTTGCCGTCAATTACACCCCATTATTGATCTTATTGTTGGCTGTAGTGATTTTTTCCTTTATCGCGCCAAATTTCCTTACCGTCGGTAATTTCAGGTTAATGCTGCGGCAAATGTCTTTCGTGACCATCACCGCAGTTGGCTTAATGTTTGTGATGGTTGGGGGAGGGATCGATCTTTCCGTTGGCTCCCAGATCATCCTTACCAATATTGTCCTTTCGCTCATGATATCAAGCACATATGGCTACTCGATCAACCCCTTGATCGCAATTCCGGTTTGCATTGCCCTGGCAACCCTATTAGGGACCGCAAATGGGATTCTAAGCAACATCCTTAAAGTCCACCCACTGATCATCACCTTAGGCACAGCTTTCATTTACAAAGGGCTGGGTTACATTATTGCTGGCGGGCGTAATATCGATGGATTGCCCGACTCATTCCGTATTTATGGGCAGGGTTACGTAGGCCCAGTTCCGGTTCCGATCATCATTATGATCTTTGTTGCAATCATTGGCGCCTATTTTTTACACAACACGAATTTTGGAAGCCGGGTTTATGCGATGGGAGGTAACCAGGAAGCCGCTCGCCTGGTTGGGATAAATATCAAGCAGAAAAAAGTTATTGTGTTTGCGATTTGCGGTTTTGCCGCTGGGATTACTGCTGTGGTCTTGCTTTCGAGGGTTTTCAATGGGCAGGTGACTACTGGTTCAGGTATCGAGTTTGATGCCTTAACTGCAGCACTCCTGGGTGGCGTCAGCTTTACAGGTGGAGAAGGGACAATTTTAGGGCTTATCACCGGGGTCATGATCATCGCTGTGCTGAATAATGGCATGCAGCTTTTCGGTCTCCAGGATTTCTATCAAAACCTAATCAAAGGCGCATTATTGCTGGCTGCCGTCGGTTTTGATGAATACCAGAAAAGCAGGCGGGCGAAGGAGATTATCGTAAACGCTACAGCATAAAAACAATACGCGCTTCCTACCACTCATACAAAGTAAGAGGCACCTCGGTCTATAGTTTAAATTCACTTCATATTAATTCCGAAATATTCTTAGACTTTCTATTTTCTGTCACTTGCTTCATAAAGTCTAGAAAAATCATCGCTGATTTTGGAAATTGCCTGTTTTTTAGGTGCACGAGGACAATATTGCAGGCGATATCTTCCTCCAAGGGGATAGCAAGAACTCCGGGATGGTGGTAGTATTCGAAAATTTTCACTGGCATCAGGGCAAGCCCAATATTTGTTTCTACCAGGCTGAGCACGCTAACTTTGCGATGGCTCGAGTAGAAAATTGTTGGTTCAAACCCTGCCTTCCCGCATTCCTCCATGATCAATTTGTGTAATTCTGTTACCCGGTCAAAGACGATGAAATTATCATTGACCAGTTCTTTTATGGATATGGTTGAGCGGTTTGCATACCGGTTGTTTTTTGAAACTGCCACCAGAAGATGGTCTTTGCAAATTTCCAGACTTTCAAATAACTCATTATCTAGATAATTATGACGTGTAAATGCAAGATCATAGCGTCGCTCCACCAGGGCTGGAATAATATTCAGCCCATCAATCTCCTCGAGGCTGAAGCGGATGTATGGATTCGCGTCACTGAATTGGGCAATCGAGGTGGCGATTCCATATTGAGGCAATATGGGAATGGCGGCGATAGAGAAAGTATCCACTGCTGATTTGTAACCATCCAATTCAACCAGCATGGCATTATTGTCGGCATTTAGCTTTCGCGCATGCCTTAGGAAGGCTTCTCCAGCTTCTGTAAGCGATACTCTTCGTTTACTGCGATTGAATAGAGTGACCGCTAATTCCTTTTCAAGGGCGATGATCATTTTTGAAAGTGAGGATTGGGAAATGAAATGTTCATCCGCCGCTGCTGAAAAACTGCCGGTGTCTACAATGGATAGAAAATACTGAATTTGACGGATTTCCATCGATCAGGCTCGAGACCTATTCCATTTATGAATAGATTGTAACATAGAATGAATTGATGTTTCATACTATGCAAGCGTATGATATAGCTATAGGAAAGAATTCATGACAATAAAAGATGAGGCTTGGATCCCCTTCCCACGTGCGGATGTCTCACATATCATCCGAAAGTGGCTGGACGTGGCGTATGCCAACATTTCTCCGTCTCAAATGCTGGATATTTACTTGCCAGATGACGGCGAGGGGCCCTTTCCTGTCATATTGTTCATTCACGGTGGAGGATTTGCTCTCGGAGATAAAACCGATTACCCTGTTTCAACTTTCTTGAAAGGGCTACATCGCGGTTTTGCTGTGGTTAGTGTGAATTACCGATTAAGCGGTGAAGCTATATTTCCTGCTGGGTTGCAGGATATTAAATCGGCGATCCGCTGGCTGAGGGCGAACAGTACCGTATATCATCTGGATGGAAATCGTATTGCCGCGTGTGGCGGCTCATCAGGTGGAAATTATGCTGCAATGGTGTGCTTAACCGCCAATGTTCCGACTTTCGATGATCTCAGCCTGGGTAATCCAGAATTCCCGTGCAGTGTCCAGGCAGCAGTGGACTGGTTTGGGCCGACAGATTTTCTAAAAATCGATGAACAACTTTCTGAAAGCGGTTTTGGTCCAGCAAACCATGGCGAAGCCGATTCTCCTGAATCCATGTATCTGGGAGCTAGGCTTTCGGATGTGCCGCTAAAAGTTGAGCTGGCCAATCCAATGACATTCATACATAAGCACATGCCCCCCTTACTGATCCAACACGGAAGATTGGATACGTTGGTTCCAGTACAGCAGTCCATAATTTTTGCCGAAAAATTAGCCAAGTATGTCAGTCATGATCGCTATGAGTTTGATATTCTTGAAGGGGCTGGGCATGGCGATCCG
This sequence comes from Anaerolineales bacterium, assembly GCA_003105035.1. NCBI lineage: Bacteria > Bacillati > Chloroflexota > Anaerolineae > Anaerolineales > Anaerolineales bacterium. The sequence continues at coordinate 73,039 of PQAL01000003.1, forward strand.
TTGTTTGATTCAGATGAAAATATGCGGCGTGTGTTTTCATTTCTTGACAGGTACCTGAAATAAATGACTTATTAGCTTTACTTTAGGCAAATCTATGACGAATTCAGCCTGCTATCCATCCGCGATAATTATCCAGAAGAGTAAGTATAGGATGAGAGATAAAATACCTGGCAAACAAGAAGGCTGACAAAAAATATAAAGAACAGGCCTATGTAGGAGTGCGCTTGTTTGTCGGCTTAAATGCTGGCCGGGCTCAATCTCATGCAATAAATATCGATGAAAATGAAACAGTAAATGATTTGAAAAGGAGGAGAATCAGCTAAATAAAGCAATTCCAATACCCCAAAAAGAATGAGTGAGGTTTTGTGTTTTTTCTAAATCCATATTGATCGATACTAGTTTGTCTGGTTCCTTAAAGGAGAGGATAAGATGAAAAAACAAGTATTTATAATTGCTTCGGCTCTACTGATCATTGGCGTGCTGGTAACTGCCTGCCAATCTCAAGCTACACCTACTACAGTCGTCACACCAGAAGTTGTGGCGCCTGCCCCCACCGATACGGAGGCCGCGGCTTCGGTCCCTGTCGAGCCAGCCAAGAAACCTCTGCTAGTTGTCAGTCTGCCTGCCCTGGATAACCCACTCATGCTTGCCTTCCAGGATGCTTTCACGAAAACTTTCGGGGACAAGTATGATGTCCAGGTATCTAGTGCTGATGGGAATGCAAACACCCAGGCTACCCAAATTGAGAACTATACTGCGATGAAACCGGCTTACATGTTTGTAATGGCGGTGGAACCGACCAGCCTGGTACCCAAGCTGACTGCGGCGCGTGATGCTGGTGTAAAGGTCCTATTCGCTGGAGGTGATCCTGGCGATGAGAATGCCTATGATTCAGTGATGAAGATGAACCAATTTCTATCGGGTGAGTACGCAGCATTGATGGCTAAACAATGGGTAGACACAACCTATCCTGATGCTGCTCCGGGCTCGATTGAGACTGCCATCTTCGAATCAACCCTCAATCCTGAAGCGGTTGCTCGCTCGCAAGGATTGAAGATGATCAGCGAACCTTACTTAAAAAATGAGAATGGTGAGTATATCGATGCTACTGGGGCAGTGGTTGATGAAGCAAATAAAGTTGAGAATCCAGCCTACAGCCCTGCTGTTAAAGTTGTACAAACTGTACAAGCTGAAATGTTCCAGGCTGGTCAAACAGCCATGCAGAATATCCTCACCACCAATCCGAATGTGAAGCTGGTCTTGGCTTATGCGGGAGATGGTGGTATGGGTGCCTCGCAGGCTATCATGGATGAGTATGCCAAGGGTCCAGGTACCTCAGTTATCGATGATCTAAATAAAGTCGGTATCTTCAGTGTAGGGATGATCGGAGCGGAAGGCCCTGCAGTGGCTGACTCCTCAACTGGTAAAGGCGTGTTCCGTGGAACTATTCGGTTTGGAGGGGATCTGATCGGCAGAACTATGGAATATGCCGGTAAAATGCTCAATGGTGAAGATTATCCCAAGATTGTATGGGATGCGCTCGATATGGTCACAGCCCAAAATGGCCAGTTAATGTACGTGCCGGTCGAGAGTGCCACAGTGCTTACAGCCCCGACTACTGAACCTCAACCTCTAGTTCTTCCAGGACCATAAACTAGATCTGATTAGTTCCACTAAAAGCTTGATTAATAGCCATAAATTGATGACTACTCACGTGATAAAACCCTAAATTTTCAATGGGCTGGAGAACAGAAGGAAATTTAGTTTCTCCAGCCCTCTGATTGTTAATATCGGAAAAATTCATTCTTGTTTTATTAAAAGACATGGCGAAATCTCTGTGGGCGAAAATCGTCTGAATGGCAGCATGATTCAGAACGATGGTTAGTGAGGGTTTATGACATCGGAATATATTGTTGAGATGAAGGATATTTGTAAGAGCTTCGGCGGGGTTCAGGCGCTGAGCAATGTAAACCTAGAGCTAAAACATGGTGAGATCATGGGTTTGGTTGGTGATAACGGCGCCGGGAAATCTACCTTGATGAAAATTTTATCCGGTGCCTATCTGGCAGATCAAGGGGAGATCATCATCAACGGGATAAAAGTGCACATTCACACTCCTCAAGATGCCTTCAACTTGGGGATCGGTATGATTTACCAGGATTTGGCCTTATTTAATAATCTGGATGTGGCAAGGAATATTTTTGTCGGTAGGGAGTTGACCCGCGGACCATTCAATTTTTTTGTGGATAAGAAAAGTATGTATCAACGTGCAGAAGAGGTGATCCGCGACTTGCGTGTTGACATCAAATCGCCCAGGATGAACGTGGCCCGAATGTCAGGTGGCCAGCGGCAGATGGTAGCCTGCGCCCGGGCAATCGCCTTCGAATCCAAAGTTTTAATTATGGATGAGCCAACAGCAGCATTAGGAGTGACAGAAGCCAATAAACTACTCGGTTTGATTCGGAATCTAAAAGAAATCGGCCTTTCGATCCTTCTCATCACCCAGCGAATTCCTGACATCCTGGCAATCGCTGACCGGGTATTTGTGTTGAAAGGTGGTCAGCGACAGGATATATTGGAAGTCAATAAGTGTTGCCTTGACGACATCGTGACCATGATTATCAAAGGTAAGGACGGCAATGTGACTCAGCCTCCTGAAGTAGTATATCAATCTTTCGGATGACTCACGGTGTTCATCCATCAATAGGTAGCGAGGTTGAGTAAATGTATCCCAACAAAAAAGCCATATCTGCTGAGAAAAAAACTCCTGGGTTTGATGTGAGCAGCTTGAAAAAATATACGGTCACATTCGTCCTTTTTGCCCTTATTATCCTCTTTTCATTCACCAGCCCATATTTTCTCACCGTACGTAATCTGTCCAATATCCTTATCCAGAATACATACTTTATCATCGTGGCGATTGGATTGTCATTCGTGATGATCGGGGGTGGGATCGACTTGTCGGTAGGTTACCAGATGTCTCTGGTGGGTGTCGTCACTGCCATGTTAATGATGGTTTATCACTTGCCTGCCTGGCTGGCAGTCCTGATCGGTCTTTTATTGGGCACTACCTTGGGCATGATTAATGGATTAATTGTCACCAGCATCAGGATCTTCCCCTTGATTGCTACCCTGGCAACTGCTACAGTTTTTCAGGGTATTTCTTATATTATCTCGAAAGCGAATACTTTTCGAGGATATCCCGATCAATTCCTATTCCTGACCAAAGGAAAAGTTGTTGGAATACCATTCGATATCCTCCTTACCGTCGTGATTGCTCTATTGGCAAGCATCGTGTACACGAATACGGTTTTTGGTTTCCGTTTATTGGCGTTAGGCGGGAACGAAGAAGCCTCACGGCTGGCAGGCATTAATACGCGCAAGATGAAAATTCTCATCTACACGTTATGCGGCTTTTTTACCGCAATTGCTACCATGGTAATGATCTCAAAGTCAAATACCACCAACTCTTCATTTGGGCCTGGCACGGAGTTCATTGCTCTAACAGCTGCAATCGTAGGGGGTGTTAGTTTTATGGGTGGTGAAGGAAGCATCCAATCTCTCATCGCTGGGGTATTACTGCTAGCGGTCTTGGGCAATGGTATGCAGCTGGCGGGATGGGGCACATATGCTCAGTATATTGTCAGAGGAATGATCTTGTTAGGTGCAGTGGCATTTGACCAATTCCAGAGAAACGCAAAAATGCTTATTCAAGTAAAAAAATAAGCTTTGCAGAAAGTCGGAAACATGGAGAAAATGGATTTCATAAAAAACCATGACCATATTGCCGGAGAGCTCTTGAGGATTCCGCCAGCTGATATCTCGCATATCAGAAGAAAATGGCTGGATCAAGCGTATGCCCAAATTTCAAGTGCTCAAAAACTTGATATCTATTTACCCGATGAAGGAGACGGACCATTCCCGATCATTATGCATATTCATGGGGGTGGTTTTGAAATGGGAGATAAGCGCGACATGCCGGTCGCGGCGTATCTGCGTGGGTTAACTCAAGGTTATGCCGTGGCCAGTGTTAACTACCGGCTGAGTGGTGAAGCGATATTTCCCGCAGGGCTGCAAGATCTTAAGGCTGCTATCCGCTGGTTGAGAGCTAACCAATCAAAATACCTACTTGATGGCAGCAGGATTGCAGCCTGTGGTGGCTCAGCCGGAGGGAATTATGCTGCAATGCTATGCCTTACAGCAAAAAACACCGAGCTTGAAGATCTGAGTCTCGGCAACCCGACTTTCTCGTGCGATGTCCAGGCTGCTGTTGATATGTTCGGCCCGACTGACTTTTTAAAGATGGACCAGCAGCTTACCGAAAGTAAATTAGGTGTACCGGATCACAGCCAAGCCAATTCGCCAGAATCGAAATATTTAGGAGCGAAAATCACCGAGATACCATCTCAGGTCCGGCTTGCCAATCCGATGACTTATATCCACAAGGATATGCCCCCTATCCTGATACAGCACGGCCGTGAGGATCACCTGGTTCCTGTACAGCAGTCAGTTATTTTTGTTGAAAAACTAAAGAAATATGTTCCAACGGATCGATTTGAGTTTGATATTTTAGAGAAAGCTGACCATGGTGACCCTCTATTTGAAACTGAGGAAAACATGAAGAGGGTATTTTCTTTTTTGGACAAACACTTGAAACCGATATAGTGATTCGATATGGTTTAGGATCGATGGAATTACTTTAGATCAGTATCATCCTACTTCGAAATTTCTCACTTAAATGCAGAATCTCTTTCTCGATTTTGAGAAAGAGATTCTCTTTGACTTCTCAGGATTAATCCATATGCTTAATTATCGCATCACCAAACTGGGAGCATGTTAGGAGCTTTCCATCTTCCATTAATCTTTCAAAGTCATAAGTAACGGTTTTTGCCTTGATAGCACCTTCCATCCCCTTGATGATCAGATCAGCTGCTTCGGTCCATCCCATATAACGGAACATCATCTCACCGGATAGAATGACGGAGCCCGGGTTGGCTTTATCCAAATCAGTATATTTAGGTGCAGTACCGTGCGTAGCTTCAAAGATAGCATGCCCGGTTACATAGTTTATATTGGCACCTGGAGCAATACCAATGCCCCCCACCATTGCTGCAATATAATCAGATATATAATCTCCGTTCAGGTTCATTGTAGCGATAACATCAAAATCGGACGGATGGGTGTGTATGGAAGATATGGCCACATCAGCAAGGCGATCTTTGATGAGAAGTTTATGCTTCCACTGTCCATCTCCATGTGTGTTCCATAATTCCAAAGCATTCGCGACCTGATTCAAGACATCCGTTTTTTGGTCATCCGACATCAACGAGAAGCTGGAATAGATTAATTTTGCATTGTCTACAACAGATAATTCTGGGTCATTTTCTTTGTTCCCAAGAATTTCTACTTCTTGTTCGGTAACAATTAGGTTGCGGAACTCGCGCTTGGCCAAAGCATAACCCCATTCTACAAAGGCACCTTCAGTATATGGCATGATATTACCTTTGTGAATTAAGGTTACACTCCTGTGGTTATTATCGAGCGCCCACTGAATCGCGGCTCGAACAAGTCGTTCAGTGCCTTCAATGGAAATGGGTTTAATGCTCAATCCTGAAGTTTCAGGAAAACGAATCGCCTTATATTCAGTATTGAAGGTTTTCTTAAACAATTCCATGAATTTTTTATGGTCTTCAATACCATATTGAAATTCAATCCCAGTATAAATGTCTTCGGTATTTTCACGAAATATTACAACATCAACATCTTCCGGTCGTTTCATCGGAGTAGGGACTCCATCAAAGTATCGGACTGGACGAAGACAAACATATAAGTCGAGCAATTGCCGTAAAGCCACATTCAACGAGCGGATACCGCCACCGATAGGGGTAGTCAGTGGACCTTTGATTCCCACCAAAAATTCTCTGAATGCTTCAGTTGTCTCGTCAGGCAACCAGCTCTCAAACATCTGATAGGATTTCTCCCCAGCATAAACTTCCATCCAGTGGATCTTGCGCCTTGCTCCATAGGCTTTCTCAACTGCAGCGTCAAACACTCTTACAGATGCCCGCCAGATATCACGTCCTGTGCCGTCACCTTCGACAAATGGAATGATTGGGTTATCGGGAACATTTAATTTTCCATCTTTAATCGTAATTTTTGACCCATGTATTGGAACAATAACACTCTTGTATGCCATTCTAATTCTCCATTAGGAATAATAAAGACTTCATAAAAAGGATTATCGATTTTAACAAGAAGAAAACGCCTACTTGCCAACTCTCATCGGAGCAGGTATATCGATAGCAGAATTGGCGAGGGGAGCGGTAGACATCGCGATTTCCTGGCTGATCTCTCCGGTTGTAGTAACCATAATTGGACCTATCTCCATCATTCTTTCATGCGTAAGCCGGTACGCTGGTCCAGCGACAGCAATCGACGCAATAGGATGGTGTTCCTGATCAAAAATCGGCGCAGCCACCGCATTGATTTGTTCCTCTAATTCTCCCTCAGAAATTGCAAAACCAAGCTCTCTCACTGTATTAAGATTATTAGTTAATTCATCCACTGAGTTCAATGTATGAGGGGTTAATTGAGGAATTCCCCGATCCAGAATTCGTCTAATTTGTTTTTCTGGTAAAAAACCAAGGATAGCCTTTCCAGAGGCAGTTGCAAATGCTGGAAGCCTTTGTCCAATAGCAGCTGCCAATTTGATGCGGTGGGGACCTTCAAGTATATTAATAAATACAACATCAGTATCATCTAGTATAGTAAGGTCAATATTTTCCTCGTACATATCGCATAAACGATGCATGAAAGGTACCGCTAAACGACGCAAATCATTTTGCTCCATCGTTAAATATGCCATCTGAAGCAAGCGAATACCTAGCCGATAGACACCTGTATCTTGATCTCGTTTAATGAAGCGCTTATTCTCTAATGTGGCTAATAATCTGTGTGCTGTGCTCTTATGAATTCCGACCTGATCGGCAATTTGTGTCATGGTCAATTCCGGAGTTTGGCTGGAGAAACATAAGAGCACATCCAATGCCCGATCCACTGCACGTACTGATTCACTCATAACGAATTTACCTCGCCCGCTAGATAATAATGAAAAAGGAATAAAAATTCTGTGTAGTGATAGCACAGAAGGAAGAAGCTGTCAAGCGAATAATTCGAATCTATATTTGTCCTATCGTTGATCATATTGATTACCAAAACCTGTCGCTGAACAGAAACCTCAGAGTATCATAACAATAATTAAGACACAAAAAACCAATAATCAGTGTAAGATAATCCATTACTACCATCAATTCTATAGGGAATTCAGAATGGTTCAAGCTAAACAAAAATTTCTTGGAGTAAATGGCCTGGTTATTTTTATTGCTCTTTTGAGTGCATTCGTACCACTTTCAACTGACCTGTATTTACCCGCTTTACCTGGAATGAGTGCTTATTTTGGCACAAGCGCGGACCGGATCAGCTTGACACTAACCACCTTCTTTATCTTTTATGCCCTAGGCACACTGTTTTGGGGACCGCTTAGCGACCGTTATGGGCGCAAACCAATACTAATCGCCGGCATGGGATTGTACGTCATCGCAAGTGCTTTATGTGGATTGATGCCGAGTGTAGATGGCTTGATCCTGTGTCGCATTCTCCAGGCTATTGGAGGTAGTTCTGCTGGAACAGTAGCCACTGCAATTGTGAAAGACGTTTACAGTGGCAAAAAGCGCGAATCAGTTCTAGCAATTGTACAGTCCATGGTGCTTATTTCACCCGCCATTGCTCCTGTGTTTGGTGCTTTCTTAATGAAGATCATGTCTTGGCGGGGTATATTTTGGACTCTAACAGGTATTGGAGTAGTGGCTTTGGTTGGTAGCCTGTTGTTTGAAGAATCCATTGCACAGCGCACCTATGGAATGCTAAATGAAAATTTGGGGCGCTTGGCGAGAGTATTACAAAACCGCGGATTCACATATTTATTGCTTCTTTTTTCGCTTGGAGCTATCTCAACCATGGCTTTCATCGCCTCATCAACTTTTATTTACCAAGATGGCTTTAATCTTAGTGAACAGACGTATAGTTTTTATTTCGCGCTCAATGCCTTGGGGATGATCGCTGGCCCAATGATTTTTTTATGGCTATCGCGGCGTTTCAATGCTGTGAGTATTATATGGGCCTGCTTTGCTACTATTGCAACTAGTGGCCTTCTTGTATGTATTCTAGGAAACCTCCAACCGTGGATTTTTGCCCTGTGCATTCTACCTGCTTCAACCGCAGGTAGTTGCATCCGGCCACCATCATCAAATCTGATGTTGGAGCAACAGAAGGGAGACACAGGAGCAGTATCTTCTTTGATGAGCTGCGCCGGCCTCCTCATGGGCAGTATTGGGATACAGCTAATCTCATTGCCATGGACAAATACAATCATTGCCTTGGGCATCATAACATTTGGCATTGCTTTTGTTAGCCTGCTTGCATGGCCTTTTGTGCTCAAGAAAATAATCCAACTGCCTGGCCCTAAAGTACCAGAACTGTACCAATCAGATCTGACCAATTCCTAAGTACTTCCATCGTTACCATAGAGATCTAGATAGGCATAACCAACTTATTAATAACAGTTTGGTATTCATTGTGTAGTACCGTTGGAAGTAAAAAACAATCGGTTAAATATGCCTCTTGGCAGGATTATGGTAAATTGCTGAATGTCCAGCTGTGCATGGTGTTGTTTAAATGCCAATCGACTAATTAAGGATCTCTAGGAAGGTAGATTAATAGGCTGGAGTTGGATGGATTCGAAACATTGACATCATGAATATCTATAATGAGATCATAATCGTGAAACAATTCAGAAAATTACACATTGCAAGAAAACATGAGAGGTATTCTAGATTCAAAGTGAATTGTTCCTTGTTGTCATGTTTCCCCTCCTTTAATTTATTGACCGCTCTTGGCTGGTGTTAACTGGTAGAAATGTTAAATATAAATCCATTGAAATTCGTCTTTTTTTGTGATATGACTAAAATAACAATAATAGGGAATTAAACTAAAAGACCCGACTTAAAACGGGCCAAAATGAGAGAAAATCAGCGTTTTTAGGGCTTATTAACCCCTTCATCCCATTTTCAGTGAGCATGCATGCACCGAGCGGTCACCTGCTCGTTCTTTTTGCAGAAGCAAGGTGGAGCGGCTCGAAAGTACTCCCCGTTACCAAGCGGAGAAACGACTCACTGGTAAGATGACAAAAGCCCTCTACTAGTAAATCTGTGAACGCTGGTCCTATGGGCCTGTACCCTCTTACCCCTGGGCATATAGGGACGACCAGGATAGGAGCGGGGCAAAGACAAGCCAGACATGGTCGGAGAGAGTCGGCTATTACCAGATCACGGCTCGCCCTTCCCCCCATACCGCAAAAGACCCGGCATATGATTCCTCCCTCTGGTCAGAGAATCACTCCCTCTCGCACACACCGTCATCCCCATCTATGCAATGGTGATATTCTCAGGCTGTGTTCCTGGCTTACCAGGCACATGGACCTGGAGGTAAGGGGGGAGGAGCCTATAAGATTAGCACGTTAGTCAAAGGCGCTAGCATCCGAGTGAATATCGGGGTCTCTTTTTATGAGGATGAATCATCATCCATGGGCGGTAAACCATGCTACCGCGCACTTGCTGGCAAACCGTATGCCATCGCACGGAAAAATAGGATGGGGTTTATAGGTCAAATCAGACTTTGTAAACTATTCCAGGCTTATTTGCCAATTAATCTAGTGCATTCCCTTCAGCACATAGGCCTCGATGAAATCTTATACCTCGCTGACCTTTCGCCTTTGGCTCGAAGTGTCCTTATTGATTAACGTAGCCATATTATTCTTGCAATGATTGACCGGTGAAGAATCCCATGATCAAAATGATCTCTGATAATATAAAAGATAGCATAACCTCATCAGCATAAAATACCACGAATTATTATACATGGACTATAAATTTTCATGGTAAAATGTATATATGATTGAAAGACCCGCATATACCACTCAAATCAATGCTGCTCTCAAACGCAGCCGGATTGTCGCCCTGATCGGCCCCCGCCAAAGCGGAAAAACCACCTTGGCTCGCATGTTCGTATCGAGTAACTCGGTGAATTATTTCGACCTTGAAGATCCGGTCAGTCTGAGCCGGTTAGAAGAACCAATGACGGCTCTAAGGGATCTGACGGACTTGGTCGTGATTGACGAGATCCAACGTCGCCTTGACCTGCTTCCCATCTTAAGGGTACTAGCAGATCGCGACCCACTTCAAGCCAGATTTTTAATCCTGGGCAGTGCCTCACCCGAACTGGTTCGCAATGCCTCCGAGTCATTAGCTGGTCGCCTGGAAACCATCGCAATCAGTGGTTTTAGTCTGTCTGAGGTAGGTCAAAAAAAACTCGTTCAGCATTGGTTGCGTGGAGGATTTCCCCTCTCTTACCTGGCAGCCAGTGATGCGGATAGCCAGATTTGGCGTAAGAATTTTTTCCAAACTTTCCTGGAACGTGATTTACCTCAATGGGGTATCCAAATCCCTTCGCAAACACTCATGCGCTTTTGGACATTGTTGGCTCACTACCACGGTCAGACCTGGAACGCAACGGAAGCCTCCCGTTCATTTGGGGTCAGCAACATGACGGTGGGGAGGTACCTGGATATATTAGAGGGTGTGTTCATGATCCGTGTGTTGCGTCCCTGGTATGCCAACATTCATAAACGCCAGATCAAATCGCCAAAAATCTATTTCCGTGATTCAGGGTTACTTCACACCATGCTGGGGATAAATTCTGAGCTAGATCTCTACACGCATCCCAAAATTGGGGCTTCCTGGGAGGGATATGCCATCGAGGAAACTATCAAGAGGTTGCGTCCTGATGAAGTCTATTTTTGGGGCACTCACAATGGAGCAGAGCTAGATATGTTACTCCTTCGAAACGGCCAACGAATAGGGGTCGAATGCAAACGCAAGGATGCACCCTATCTAACCCCTTCCATGAAAATTGCCATGGAAGACCTTCAACTGGACAAGCTGATTGTCGTTTATCCGGGTGAGAAAAAATATCCGCTTGCAGATCAGATCGAAGTAGTGCCGCTTATTTATTTTGGAGATACTGCAAATCCCTCTGCCCTCTAGCTTTCGACCACCTAATCTGCATTCGTCTTCCCTCATTTAATTTTGGACCCTGGCTATCCAAATGCTGGATTGCTTGCGGTTGTCTATCATGTCTCTTTGAGGAACGCTTATTAATCAGTGTTGATAACGGTTGAGTTATGTTGACAGATGTTGACTGGTGTTGACCGGCATAAATGTTATGAAATATCCATTGGAATTCCCCTCTTTTTTATGAAATACCCAAATCGGTCAAAATGGGGGATTAAACGCAAAAACCTGCTTAAAAGCAGGTCTGGGTGGGAGAAAACGTGCGTTTTTAGGGTGTTTTTAACCCCTTCATCCCATTTTCAGTGAGCGTGGAGCGGCTCGAATTTTACACCCCCTGTGGGTGCAGCAACCAAAACAAAAAGTGAGCGTGGAGCGGCTCGAACGCTCAACCAATGGCTTAAAAGGCCACTGCTCTGCCATTGAGCTACACGCCCGTTTTGCGAAAAACATTCTATCACGCGTGCTCAGCTTCTACAAGCTTTGAGTTTTTTACGGTTTTTATGAACAATACGGATATTTACCAAATTACTAACAATGCTTCGGAACCCTGACGAGTATAGGATTATCGGCTAGCATGCTTGTTATGCGGTGAAGATATCAGCAGGGATAACCAGTAATGTTGTTTTTTTAATATTTATCGCTATAATGTTGTTATCACAGAAAGCGATTAGATATTTCCAATAAGGGATAACTACGCGGGGTGAGGTTATAGTAGCGTAAACACCCATATTGCAACAGCTTGTTTTTTGTAAAATGAGGAGGATATCAATGATCAGCAGACCCATATTTAAACGTATGTCATTTTGCGCCTTCACAGTCTTGATTGGCATTGGATGCATAATACTTCTCCTTACCGTTATGAAACCCGCTCAAGCCACACCACTCGATAACGCTGGGGACACCCAAGAAATCAGCGGCACAGTCACACTGTGGCATGCGTACGGTCCAGGTAGCACGGAAGAGGCGGCTCTAATGCAGATCATTTCCAACGCACTGGCCGATAACCAAGATTTAACCATCACAGCCACCTTTATATCATTTTCCGATATATATCGCCTTTATGAAACCGAGGTCATTTCAGGTGGTGGTCCCGATATGTTCGTTGCTTCGAATGACTGGCTGGGTCATGAAGCCCGTCTGGGGGTGATCTCCAACCTGGATGACTACCTGCAAGGCCGCTTGACCGATGTTTATACCACTGCAATCGAAGGTATGAAAGTGGATGGGGAGCTGTACGGAGTGCCCGAGTCATCGAAAGCTGTGGCTCTATACTTTAATAAGAGCACAATAACCACACCACTGAACACCACAACCGCCTTGCTGGCTGCAGTGCAGAACGACAAAAAACTCGCCCTCACCACAGATGGTGCTGGTTCATACTTTAACTTTGGATTCTTCGGAGCCTTCGGAGGCGAACTGGTGAATGAAAGTGGCAGGTGTATCGCCAAGGAGGGGGGAGTGGCTCCTGCCATGCAATACCTGGTAGATCTTGTGAACGCTGGAGCAACGCTCATTACTGATACATGGGGGCAGGGCGGAATGCCTTTTTGTGCCGGTGAGATTGATATGTACATTGACGGCATGTGGGATTTGGGAGCACTCCAAGCATGCCTGGGGGATGACCTGGGGTTAACCGTCATACCAGCCGGACCGGAAGATTTCGCTAAACCGATGACTGGGATCGATGGTTTTTATGTCAATCCGAACACGACTAACTATACGTCGACGGTCGAGCTGGCATTATTCATGACCAACCAGGAATCAGCCCAAATATATGTGGATGTAGCTGGTCATGTGCCTGTCCGCACTGATGTAACGATATCTGATCCATTAGTAGCTACTTTTGCTCTCGCTGCTGAACAAGGTTGGCCGCGCTACCAGGGTTCACAGATGAATAATTACTGGAGTCCTTTCGGTGACATGATGACCTGGGTATTGGCAGGAGATGTCTCACCAGAAAAGGGCGTTAGAATGGCCTGTGATAAGATGAATTGGTTAAACGGCTTTGGTCCACTAACTTTCCTGCCATTCATTAAGAGATAATTGATATATTAAAGCAGATATAATACTCACCTTTCACCTGCACCTCCAATCAAGGTGCAGGTGAAGGCTTTCTGCTCAGCATGAATGGATGGGAATTGCTCTGTTCTAAACCAGGAAACGAAGCAATTGGTGACGCGAGCCCTTGACTTTTTTCGTCGCTCTTGTTACTATCCAACTCATCCCCCGTGTTGAAACAGGAGTCAACCATGTCAGAGATCCCCAAGCTGTCCGAAGCGGTCTTTAGCGCCGAAGTGCTGCAATCTGCACTGCCTGTCGTGGTTGACTTCACCGCTGTATGGTGTAATCCATGCAAGATGCTCGACCCGGTGGTTACACAACTGTCTGAAGATTGGATTGGCAAGGTAAAGTTCGTCAAGCTTGATGTAGATGACAATGCCAATCTGGCTGTGCAGTATGGTGTGATGGGAGTTCCCACATTAATCCTGTTTGTCAACGGTGATCCCGTCCAGAGATTGAGCGGTTACCAATCCAAGGACCGTATCGTATCGAAGTTTGGTTCTTACATCAAATAATCACTTTCCTGATCTTCAAACACGGCAGACGTGATGTCTGCCGTGTTAATTTAAACAGGAGACAAAAAACAAAGCCTATTGCAGGCAATTGCCATAGCAACTGTTGCCAATAAAAACCGGGGGGTTCTAAACACTTAAAGGTACAAAAGTCTCCCTGCCTATGCTTTATCGATGCACTGCGCGTCCCTGGTTTCCGTATCATCCCCCAATGTGAGATGATCATCATAGCCATCGCCCATCAAGCTGAGCATGTCAACGCCGATGAAGTGTTCGGGTTAATCAAAGAACGCACCCAGACGATGAATAGCGCTACTGTATATCCCACCCCTGACATGTCGGTCAGCCAGGGAGCTGGCTAGCCGCATCGACCTGGGCGAGGGGAGAATGATCTTCGCCATCGATCAGCACGGAGCCCACACCTATTTGGTCCGCCGCTAATGCGGCAGGGTCATGGATGCCAATCCCGATTTACTTATGGAACTCACCAGCCAGCTTCAATCACAGCATCGTTTCACTGCTGACCTTCAATACATCCCAGTCCTGGGTTTCTGCCGCTCGCACTTCGCTCACTCATCCGCCTGTGTCAAGAGCTACCTCTCACCATGCTGGTCTCTACCCATAACATACTCGTGGTGCGCGAGATCTTTCCATGCACGATCGACCTGGATAATGGTTGCGTGGTCGCTGATGGGCCCACACACGAGCTCATGAATGACCAACGCTTTCTTGAAGCTCACGGCATGGAACGGCCTTAGATAAAAAAACGGACTGGCACGATGGTTTGCCAGTCCGTAGAGGATTGCTCTAGCTTTCGATTAATCGCAGCCCAAACCGGCGGCTTTTCTAAGCACTGCCACCTTGTCTGTCTGTTCCCAGGGCAGGTCCAGGTCATCCCGCCCAAAGTGACCGTAAGCCGCCGTCTGGCGGAAAATTGGGCGGCGCAAGTTCAGGTCACGGATGATCGCACCGGGGCGCAGATCAAAAACCTCGCTGACAATTTTGGCAATTTGGTCATCCGGAATTTTGCCCGTCCCAAATGTCTCAACGTTGACGCTCAGCGGATGTGAGACACCAATGGCGTAAGCCACCTGAATCTCCGCCCGGTCAGCCAACCCAGCTGCCACGATGTTTTTAGCGGCATAACGCGCCGCATAAGCGGCAGAACGGTCCACCTTGGTGGGATCCTTGCCGCTGAAGCAACCCCCGCCGTGCCGACCCATCCCGCCATAGGTGTCCACGATGATTTTTCGTCCGGTCACGCCTGAATCACCCTGCGGGCCACCGATCACGAAGCGCCCGGTGGGGTTGACGTAGATCTTCATTTGATTGTCTACCAACTCCTTGGGCAGGGAAGGCATAATTACGTTCTCGATGACTGATTCAGTGATCTCGACATGGGATATGTCAGGGTCATGCTGGGTGCTCACCAGAACGGTATGCACCCGTTTAGGCTTGCCAAAGCTGTATTCCACGGTGACCTGGGTCTTGCCATCCGGGCGCAGCCAGGGCAGTGTGCCATTTTTACGCACCTCTGCCAGCTTGCGTGCCAGCTTATGGGCCAGGTAGATTGGCAATGGCATCAGCTCGGGGGTCTCGTTGCAGGCAAATCCAAACATCATCCCCTGGTCACCAGCACCCACTGAGTTGATATCCTTTTCGCTCTTCCCTGTAGCCTTTGATTCCATCGAATGGCTCACACCCTGATCGATATCAGGCGATTGTTTGGAGATCGCTACTTGAACGGCACAGGTACTGCCATCAAATCCCTTCTCGCTCGAGTCGTACCCGATATCGACCACGATCTTGCGCACCAGCTCATCAAAATTAATGTTGGCGTGCGTGGTGATCTCGCCAAGCAGCATGATGAAGCCTGTCTTGGTCGCCGCTTCACATGCCACCCTGGAGTAGGGATCCTGGGCCAGGCAGGCATCCAAGACGCCATCGCTGATCTGGTCGCAGATCTTATCGGGGTGGCCTTCCGTCACCGATTCGGATGTGAACAGCAGGCTGGGAGAATTCATAAAAGTATTGCTCATCAAAGCCTCCATAAAAGAACTTGCCCCTTCTGGTCAGGAAAGGGCAAGCAACGAGCGTTCACAAGAGCTACCCTCTCATCTTCCAGATTTTTCTCTGCCGGAGTTGGCACCTTGAAAGCAATCTGGCTGCAAACTCAGTCTGATCGCTGCTAGGTTGTCGAGGTTTCACAGGGCCGGTCCCTCCACCTCTCTGGATAAGAGCGCCTAAGGGGCTGCTAGGTTATCGGGCGGATGATACCACTGTTAGAAACAACTGTCAACTTGGCGGACATAGCTTGCTTGTGATCGTATTGCCTGCCCTCAATATTCGATTGAGCTGATCTTGCGCAGTTTATCCCAGCGGTGGATCGAGTTAATCTGGCGTACAGTACCCGAAAGACCTCGCACTACCAGGCTGCTGGTGCGCGCACCCTGGCTGTGATACTTCACACCGTCCAACAGCTCACCGTCTGTGATACCCGTGGCGGCAAAGAAAACGTCTTCCGATGCGACCAGGTCGTCCATGGTGAGTACTTTGTTGAAATCATAGCCCATCTCGTGGCCACGTTGTGTTTCATCCTCATTGCGGGCATAAAGCCTGCCCTGGATTTCTCCGCCCATGGCACGCAGGGCACAGGCAGCCAGCACGCCCTCCGGTGAGCCACCGATACCCAAGAGCACATCGATGCCGGAATCCGGCCAGGCGGTCATCAAGGCACCGGAGACGTCCCCATCCATGATCAGGCGGATGCGGCAACCCAAACGGCGTACTTCCTTGATCAGCTCATCATGGCGCGGCCTGTCGAGGATAACCACGGTCAGATTATCCAGCTCAATATTTTTGGCTTTGGCGATCTTTCGTAAGTTATCCTGGACCGGAGCAGTGATGTCCACCACCCCTTTGGCCGCGGGTCCGACGGCAATTTTATCCATATAAACATATGGACCAGGATCAAACATGGTGCCGCGCGGCGCAATTGAGACGGTAGCAATCGAGTTGGGCAACCCGTGCGAAAGCGGGCGGGTACCATCAATCGGGTCGACGGCGAGGTCCATCTGTGGGCCTTCACCAGTCCCCACCCGCTCACCATTGTAAAGCATGGGGGCTTCATCCTTCTCCCCTTCTCCGATCACAATGACGCCATTTATCTCGATCGTGTTCAACATGTAGCGCATCGCATCTACGGAGGCTTTATCGGCGGCATTCTTATCTCCCCGCCCCATGAAGCGACCAGCCGCCAGTGCGGCTGCTTCGGTGACGCGCACGAGCTCTAATGCCAGATTACGGGTCGGTGCTTCTTTCACAATACCCTCCCATCAATGGTTTACTGGGTTGAAACCATACATCGATCAGAGTTGCAAAAAAAGGACCAAATAATAACCAATCGCGACAGCCCACAGCCAGGCATCAATTCGGTCAAAAGCTCCCCCATGACCGGGCAGAATATTCCCTGAATCTTTAACTCCTGCCTGGCGCTTGACCATACTTTCGCCCAAGTCGCCCAGGGTGGGGAGGACCGCCATCACCAGGCCTACAAGGGCTCCTTTAACCGGAGTAATCCCAGCCGCAGGCCCAGCAAAGTGTTGGAACAGCAACGCGAACAAAGTTGTCAGTGGCACTCCCAGAAGGATGCCACCAAAGTATCCTTCCCAGGTCTTTTTGGGGCTCAGTCGAGGCGAAAGTTTGTGGCGTCCGAATCTCCTGCCGATGAAATACGCCCCCGAGTCCGCCAGCATCACACCAGCCAGCACCACCAGCACCCACCACTGGCCATCGGGCAGGCCACGCAAAGAGATGAAGTATGCCCCAAGCCAGCCAATATAAAATATCCCCGCCAGGCTGACGGCAAAATCGGTACCTGCTTGGTCACGCCCCCGCTCATAGGACACCAGGTGATAAGTCATGCTGAGCAGGACGATCAGGCTGATCATCCAGCCTGCACTATCAAATCCGTTTACTGTGCGACCCACCAGTAATAATAATGTGCCACCCACCACCAGGATCAATCCCGGGTGAAGCCCCGCGAGCTTAAAGAGATTGACATACTCCCAGGCCGCTGCCCCCATGAATAGTGCAACCAGCACCGTCAGGTACCAGCCACCCAACCAGATGGCAGCCACTCCAATGGGTAACAGAATAGCTGCTACCAGCAGGCGTTTAGCGAGCATGGTTCTTTTTGTTTTTGACCTGTGCGGTCGTCAAGCCATACCTACGCTCACGCTGGTTGAATTCATCGATTGCCTTTAATAATTCCTGTCGGTCGAAATCCGGCCAGTAGGTGGCAGGGAAATACCACTCGGAGTAAGCCCCCTGCCAGATGAGGAAATTGCTGCCGCGCAGCTCACCGGAGGTGCGGATGATCATATCGGGATCTGGCACACCGGCGGTAAACAAGTACTGGTTCACCAGGCTATCGGTCACATCCTCTGCTTTAATCCCGTCCCGGATCAGCGCCTGGATGGCACATACGATCTCATCCCGCCCGCCGTAATTGAAGGCGATATTCAAGACCAGCCGGTTGTTATCTTTTGTATATTCAATGGCTTTTAAAACCTTTTTCTTGAAGGATGGGCGCACATTATCCAACCGCCCAATATGCCTGAGCCTCACCCCCTGGTCATGCAGCTCCTGGAGCTCGTTATCGATCACATTCTCAAAGATACGCATCAATCCCTGCACCTCTTCGGTGGGGCGCCCCCAATTTTCAGTGGAAAAGGCGTAAATCGTCAGGTATTTAATGCCAAATTCAATACAGGCTTCGATAATCCGGCGCAGGTTTTCCGTGCCTGCCCGGTGGCCTGCCATGCGCGGCAGCCCACGGGCCAAAGCCCAGCGCCCATTGCCATCCATGATGATACCGATATGGGTGGGAATCCTCGCGGGTAGAGCAGGCTCCTTGTCCGGGCTCATACTTCCATTATTTCCTTTTCTTTGTGGACACCAACTTCATTAACCAGCTCGATGTATTTATCGGTGAGCTCCTGCAGGTTTTTTTCGCCTTCTTCCAGCTCATCTTCCGAGATCAGCTTCTCGTGTTCGAACTCGCGCAAGTCTTTGATACTATCGCGCCTGACGTTACGCATCGCCACCCTGGCTTCCTCTAGGCGGTTGTGCACCAGCTTAACCAAGTCGCGACGCCGCTCCTCGGTAAGTGGCGGGAGGTTCAAACGGATCACCTTGCCATCGTTATTGGGGGTCAGACCTAGGTCAGAGGCCATGATCGCCCGCTCAATCGCCTTCAGTGAAGTGGCGTCAAATGGCCTGATCATCAGCATGCGCGATTCTGGCACGCTGATGGTTGCCAGTTGCATCAAGGGGGTGGGCAGCCCATAATACTCCACAGACAAGCGCTCGACCAGGGCGGGAGATGCCCGGCCGGTCCTAATTCCTGACAGGTCTTCCTCTAATGCTTCAAGCGCTCCCTTCATGCGGTCTTCAGCTTCGTTATGTGCTTCTTTAAGCATAGAGGCCTCCCTGCCTTCCTGTCGTCGAATGCTATCGGAATGTAACAAGTATCTAGGTCTAGTAGATTATCTACCTATAGGATACCCGAAAATAGCCACGGAGAAAAGGGTAAATCACCAGGACTAAGATGGACGATCGGCGAAGTAGATTTGTTTATCGCGTCGTACACACTTACTCTGAGCACACCAGAGTGCCAACCGGCTCGCCATAAATCGCCTTTAAGAGGGTGCCTGGTTGCCACATGTTGAGCACCAGGATCGGCAGGTTGTTATCCATGCACAGCGAAAGGGCAGTACTGTCCATCACCTGCAGCCGGCGGTTGATCGACTCCATGTGGGTTAACTTCTCGAAGCGGACAGCATTTGGGTTACGAACTGGGTCAGAATCGTACACGCCATCGACCTTAGTGGCCTTGATCAGCACATCCGCCCCAATTTCCATGGCCCTCAACGCAGCGGCAGTATCGGTGGAGAAGTATGGGTTGCCGGTCCCCCCGCCAAAGATCACCACCCGTCCTTTTTCCAGATGGCGAATGGCGCGCCGGCGGATATACGGTTCGGCGACAGCCTGCATCTGCACGGCCGACTGGACGCGGATATACATGCCCATACGTTCCATGGCATCCATCAACGCCAGGGCGTTCATCACGGTAGCTAACATGCCCATATAATCAGCCGTAGCGCGATCCATCCCACGCTGGATGCCCGTCCGGCCGCGCCACAGGTTACCTGCACCGATGACCAGTGCCACATCCACTTTTTGCTGGCGGACCTCGGCGATGATCTTCGCCACCTGCTCGGCCTGTTCAGGGTGGATTCCCAGCCCGTCAGCCCCACCCAGAGATTCACCACTCAGCTTAAGTAAGATGCGCTTATATTTTAGGGTTCGTTCCATTCGGATCTCCTGGTATTTGCGTGTCTGCCTGTTCCTTCACACGAAAGCACAGAGTTAATTTTAACAAAAAAGCCAACCCGAAGGTTGGCATTCTGATTACGCTTTAGCTTCCTCGCCCACTTCCCACCGGGCAAATCTGCGGATGACGATATTCTCTCCAATAGCCGCAATATTTTGATTGCGTAGGTCTTCAAGGGTGATCGTATCATCCCTGACATACGGCTGGCGGAGCAGGCAATGATCATTGTAAAATTTCTCTAATTTCCCTGCAATGATACGCTCAATCACATTCTCGGGTTTTCCCTCTGCCAGTGCGAGGCTGCGGGCCTTTTGGGTTTCCTCACCGACAACCTCCGCTGGGATATCTTCAACACGCACCCATTTCGGTTCACCGGCAGCAATTTGCAAAGCCACTTCGTGGGCAAACTTGCGGAATGCCTCAGAGCGGGCCACAAAATCGGTCTCGCAGTTCACTTCAACCATCACACCCACCCGTCCGTTGCCGTGTGAGTACAGCTCCAGCATGCCTTCCAAAACTTCCCGGTCGGCGCGCTTTGCAGCTTTGGCCAGGCCTTTCTCGCGCAGATACTCAATCGCCTTTTCGAAATCACCATTGTAGGTTTCAAGGGCTTTACGGCAGTCCAAGACGCCTGCCCCGGTTTCTTCACGTAGTTGCTTAATTTGATCGATACTAATGGCCATGATCATTCCTCTCGCCGTTTACTTCGCTTCTTCCGCACCAGCATCAGCTTCATCCTCAGCTTCAGCTGCTGTTTCTTCTTCTACCGTTTCTTCTTCTGCTTGTTCTTCTTCCACTTGCTCTTCTCCTGCCTCTTCAAGCTCTTCTTCTTCAGCTACAATTTCTTCGGCAAGATCAGTTTCAAGCTCAACAATCTCCTCAAGCTCTGCCGGGGCGAGGTCCTTGGGGTGTGTAACCAGCTTGGCCAGGGTTGCTTCACCCAGAAGTTCTTCATCAGATAGCTCAGCTTCTTCCACGGCTGCCCGGGCAACTGTGCGAGCTTCCTCTTCAATGATCTCTTCCTTACGGGCTCCCAAGCCTTCAAGGGCTGCATCGGCAATCTTACCCACCACCAGCTTGATGGCGCGGATGGCATCATCGTTGGAGGGGATGACATAATCGACATTGGACGGATCGCAGTTCGTATCCACCATGGCTACCACGGGGATTTTGAGCAGATTGGCTTCGTGGATGGCGGTGCTTTCACGCGACACGTCCACAACAAACAGCATCTCCGGGGGGCGGGCCAGCTTGCGTACACCGCTCAGCAAGCCTTCCAGGCGCTCGATCTCACGCATCAGGATCAAGCCTTCTTTCTTGGTGATGCGGCCAAAATCGCCACTGTCGCGCATACGCTCAAGACGCTCGAGCTCGTTAATTCTCTGGCGGATGGTGCGCCAGTTCGTCAGTGTACCGCCCAGCCAACGGGCAGTCACGTAAGGCATGCTCGATCGGGTTGCCTCGAGCTGAATGGTTTCCTGAGCCTGTCGCTTGGTACCGACGAATAACACTACGCCACCGGTTGCGACGGTATCACGGACTACGTTATATGCTATATCTAGTGCTTTTGAGGTTTTTTGTAAATCGATGATGTGAATGCCATTCCGCTCGGTAAAAATATACTGCTTCATGGCAGGGTGCCATTTGTGCGTACGATGCCCAAAATGAACACCCGATTCCAATAAGGACTTCATGGGTACAACTGCCATATTCTTTTTTCTCCTTGTGCGTTTTTCCTCCGCCCCCCTCATTCCAGCTGGGACCGCAGTTGGGAGACTATCTCAGCCCTTCTGCGGCACGCACCAACGGGTCAGGAAGCGTGTGGGATAATGGTTCACCTGTTTCCAGGCGTAACCGCTCCCGCCTAAGGCGGGAGCGGGGTGGAGTATACCACAAATTTATTCGATTCGTCCAGAAATTTGGTGCTCGGGCGAAGATTTTTCGGGCAGGCATACCTGGAAACCCTGCCTATGGTGTCAGGACCAGGTGTCCTTTGGCAGCACCCTCCACTTGTTGCTGAGTCCACAGCATGGGATGGTATTGGATGGTTCGCCACATGTCAATCTGGTTGTCGTAATTGGCATGGTAGGCATGGCCCGATTGGCCAGTGGTGTTCGTCGATAGTGTCGCTGTCAGGTTGCTCAGATCCACAATCAGCCTCTCGGAGGGCAGCCACAGAACCTGGTAGGCTTTGCTAGAATCAGGCTCAGCCGCGTTCCATGATGTGGCATTGACGATCGAGGTGCCCCCGGCAGTTTTATATGGACCGCGGTTGAAGATGGCTTCGATGGGTCCAACCCCCGAGACGCCCAGAGACTGGTTGTGGAATGTGACCGTGTGGATGTCTCCCCATGCCCAGCGCGAAGTGTTTTTACCCAATAACTGCTCAATTTCAGCCACGGCCTCGGTAAACGACTGGGTCAGGATGTCGTCCATGGTTTCCACGGTCGAGGTGGTCCGGTCATCCCACCAGGCGCTGTTCGGATCCTTGGTGAGGTTGCGCATGATCTCAAACCAGGCGTCACCGCCATCGGGCCAATAATCCTCCGGTAGGTCATCGTGGAATGTGCGCGCCAGGACCGCTCGCCAGAAAACGTTATATAGTGCTGGGGCAGCCAGGTCCATCCGATTTTGGAAATCCCACCCTGACAGCAGATTACGCACCTCCACCAGGTGAGAATCCGGCAAGTTGAGGGTCATCAGCAAGGGCACCATGAGCGCCGCTGAAGCATTATAGTCATCACCGTGCATGGTCTGGATGTAGGCGGCATCAATCGGGCCTGGCGCAGTCTCGATCATCTGCACGATGCGGGCAGCCCTAAAGCCATAATCTTCTGCGGTGAGGTTATACCGATACTCCGGTCCCACGATGTAATTATTCGCACTCACGATATAGCCTTCAGGTGGATTGTACGCATATGGCAGCTGGTCGAAGGGGATGTATCCCTGCCACTCATATTCATCGGTCCAACCAGGCACCGGGTAATCACCACTATGATTAGGCAGGCGAATGGGGATATTGCCAGGAGTTTGATAGCCTATATTGCCTTTGATATCTGCGTAAACGATATTTTGTGACGGGACGGCAAAATTGGAAGCTGCTTCGCGGAACTCAACCCAATTCTGGGCACGATCGTATCCGAAAATCGCCTTGAAAATATTGGCAGGTTCGAGGGCAGTCCAGCGCATGGAAATGGCGAAGTTGGGCGGAAGACTGACGCCCCAGGTCTCCTGCACTTTTTGATGGTCTTCTGTGTTATCCCAGATCACCGGACCATGCCGTGTAGAGCGAACTGTTATTTCAACTGGAGCACTGCCGGCCACCTGGATGGTATCCGTGACGAGCGTCATATCGACCCATTGGCCATTGACCTCATACTGGTTGGGATTGTCAGGATTGATCTTTTCAATATAGAGGTCAAGCACATCCGGGCCGACATTGGTGAAACCCCAGGCGATGTTGTCGTTATGGCCAACGATGACCCCCGGTACACCGGCGAAGGAATAGCCCACAACGTTGTACGGGCAGGCCTCCGCAACCGATTTACAGTGCAGGCCAACTTCGTACCAGATTGAAGGCATTTGTTCTGCCAGATGCATGTCATTCGCCAGGAAGGGCAGGCCGGTGGTTGTGCGGTTGCCGCTGATAACCCAATTATTGGAGCCAATGCCACGTCCAGACGGGCCCAGCACCGTATCCATTTTCGCCATGGTTACGGAAAGCTCCTGGAAGGCGGGCGAAAGCTGGGCCAGGAGCTGGCTTTCAGTGACTGTGCCTTTCAACCCAGATGGTGTAGCGCCTAGGGGCAGGTGGTTAACAACCACGGGATGGTCTGCTGGATACGGAGGAAATAGGTCGGCAATCTGCCCAGGGGTGAAGGATTTCATCAGTACAGCATGCTCCACTTCGCTGTTCATGCGGGTCTCTCCCAGGTTCCACGCCATGGCTTTTCCCCAGGTTAAAGTATGCATCGGCTGCCAGGGCTCAGGAGTATAGCCGCCATTGAGCAACTTCAGAACGGCGTACTCCAGGCTCAACGCGGCACCCTGGTGATCAGTCAGGTAGGCATTCACTCCATCTGCATAGGCTTGCATCAGCGCCAGCTCATCCGGTGCCATGGCATCCAGCTCCTGTTGGGCGATGCGTGCCCAACCCATCGTGCGCAGGAAGGTATCAGTAGCAACCTCTGAACTCCCAAACATCTCAGCCAGCCTTCCCGAACCGATATGACGCCAAAAATCCATCTGCCAGAAGCGGTCCTGGGCAGTGACGTAACCCTGGGCGAAGAATAGATCATGGGGGGTTTGGGCGTATATATTGGGGATGCCGTAAGTATCGCGGTAAACATCCACCGCTTCATCCAGCCCACTGATTTTTATCTCACCCCGTGTAGTGGGGAACGAGCGACGCACAAGATACACACCTGCTGCGCCTAACACAATAGCAAGCACTACAATGATGCTGACGATGGCAATCAGCACACGACCGAGCTTCTTGGACATATCTCCTCCTTTGGCAAGGGAAGTATTATTCCCGCTAGCAAATATTCGATTGTTGGATTGCGGGGTTGCTCTTAGAACCCGCCTGAAAGCATATTATCCGTTATGAATTGGTATTTTGCAAGGGAAATCAGACTGTTTGAAAATAAAAAATCGGATTCCACCGATTTTTTACGTATCCAATAACCAGTGAATCATAGCTCTTGTTGGCGGAAGATCAGCCAGGCTGCGAGCAGCGAAATAACGATCAACCCGAGCGCGCTGCCAAGGGCAATCCAGGAGGCCGTGGTATCGCCCAGCAACATCCGCATCCCCCAGGTATTGATTTCGCCCGGCAAGTACTTCCCGAAGCCACGGATAGCACCCGCGATCCACCCAAAAATTAAGATGCCAATCGCCATACCGCCGGCAGCCGCCTGTGATTTCATGACCGTGCTGCAAAACAAAGTGATTGCTACGATCACCAATGCGTAGAGAAATAAAAACGCATTTAGCACCAGCCAGTACAGGATATTCATGGATTCAAACAGCAACATGGTGTAGTAATAGGCCCCGATTCCAGCCACTATAATTGAAATCCCAAAGACCGCAGCCAGGCCGAGGAACTTCGCCCCCAAAAATGACCCCCTCGAAAGTGGTTTTACCAGCATAAGGGCTGCGGTGCCCTTATCCTTCTCCTGGGCGACGGCACCCATGGTGAGCAACACCGCCATGATGACCTCGAATTGCCCCAGGTTCTTAACATATTGGGTGACAGCATCAGCAACGGTGGCTGGCTTGATGAGCTGTGCTATCTCGGCACCTTGTGGCAAGGCTGTGGTTAAGATCTGTGGACCGATCTTGGCGATCAAGGGTGAGGTCAACCCAAACAGGACCAGGATGACCGCTACGATCAAGAACCGGTAAGTGCGGAGGGCTTCCTGCCATTCCTTACGAAATGCGGTGAAGAGGCTCATTGCTTGATCTCCTCCTCCCCCACCAGCTGCATAAACACATCTTCCAAGGAAGGCCTGACGACCTCATACTTGTTGAAGACAATCCCTGCCTGGACTGCTGATGTCAAA
This sequence comes from Anaerolineales bacterium, assembly GCA_003105035.1. Classification (NCBI taxonomy): domain Bacteria; kingdom Bacillati; phylum Chloroflexota; class Anaerolineae; order Anaerolineales; species Anaerolineales bacterium. The sequence goes on from PQAL01000003.1 coordinate 98,759, forward strand.
AGTTCCTTCTTAGCTAATTCGATATCATTGACGATCACCCGTAGAGTAGGAGCGTCATGGCTGATGACCTTCACCCACGGCATATTACGTAGCGATTCAATCCAAGACATGACATCATTTTTTGAGTGATCATCCACCTCCACCTCGAGGGCAGGGACGGCATACTGGGCCAGCAGGGCTTCCCTTGGGGCCTGAGTCACGAGCTTGCCATGGTTGATGATCCCCACCGTGTCACATACCCGCTCTACATCCGCCAGGATATGGGTTGACATGAACACCGTGCACTGACCACGCAGCTGCTCAATGAATCCCAATACTTCCTTACGCCCAACCGGGTCGAGGGCGCTGGCAGGCTCATCCAGGAATAGAACCCTGGGACGGTTGATCAACGCCTGAGCTAATGCCAGCCGCTGGCGCATGCCGCGTGAAAAACCGCCAATCCGCCTTTTAGCCGAATCTTCCAGGCCTGCCAATTGGAGCAGCTCTTTCGACCGGGCATCTCGCTCTGCTGACGGTAACCCAAATATTCGCCCCACATAATCCAGGAATTCTAGCGGGGTCATCCAGGTGTAAAATGCTGGCTCTTCGGGCAAGAAGCCGATCTGTTTAGCAATTGGATCCTTGCTTGAACCGATCAGGTTACCAAGCACCCAGGCTTTTCCAGAAGTAGCGTGGGCCAGGCCAGTCAGGATGCGTATGCTGGTTGTTTTCCCGGCCCCATTCGGGCCAAGGAAGCCAAAGATGGTCCCCTCCTCCACCATCAGTTCCAATCCATTCAAAGCAGAAAACTTTCCGAAGACTTTAACTAATTCTTCGGTTTGAACGGCTATCATCGGCTTATTCCTCTCGCCCGAAAATAAGGTAAACGATGGGGCCAAAAATCTGGATGAAAATCACGATCAACGCCCAGGCCCATTTGGGTAACCCGCGGGTTCTCTCTCGCCGGATCAGGTCCATGATCGCGATGATCATCAAGACCCATTCAAGCAGGAGTACCGGGATTAAGTAAGGAAGAAAATCAGTCAGGCTACCTAATGTCATCATTTGCTCCATCTTGGGAATGCGTTTTACCCAAACTCGCTATTGTCATAAACTATAAACAGAACACAAACTATGATTATTACCAAATCTCACGGTGTTTAATTGCCAATCGCTACCACAAAAGCGATCGCCTGCACCTGGGTATGGCTCAGACTGAGTGACCAGGTGGTTAGATTGAGCTGTTCGGCCAATGCCTGCGCGGATCCATGGAGGTGTAACACCGGCTCACCTGCCGTCCCCCGGCATATCTCGATCTCGTGCCAGGTGACGGGACCGATGCCAGTACCGAGAGCCTTGGCGACCGCTTCTTTGGCTGCAAAGCGGGCTGCCAGGGAAGCCATATTTTTTTTATTTTCATCCAGCTCGGTATCCGTAAATAGGCGGCTTAACATGCGCTGCTTATAATTCTGGCAGGCAGTCGAAAACCTGTTAATTTCAATGATGTCAACCCCAGTTCGCAGGATCGTCATGGTCATCCCAATTTATTCGGGCCTTATAAATGTCCCGGCGGTGACAATCGCCAGCTGGTCGGGGTGAAGGTATTTTCGAGCTGTCTCTAATATTTCTTCTGCAGTGACCTTACGCACGAGGTCTGGGTAGCCCTGGTAATAATCCAACCCCAGCTGGTAGCGCTCAAGATTGAGCAATGCAGACGCCACCCCGGCATTCGATTCCAGGGATAGCGGCAGGCGCCCAATGTAATTCGCCTGGTTATCCGCAAGCTCCTCACTTGTGACGGGCTCACTCACGAAGCGGGCGATCTCTTGTCGTATGAGGGTGATGGCTTTTTCCAGATTGTCAGGCTGCACCCCAGCAATAAACAACCAGGGACCCGGGCCAATCCCACCGCTCAAGCTGGACGAGGCATGATATGCCAGGCCTGAGCGCTCCCTGACCGACTCACCGATGCGCCCAAACATCCCAAACTGACCCAGGATGCTATTCCCAAGGGAAGCGGCCAGAAAATCGGGTGACTTGCGCGGTGGACCTGCGGTACCCATCACGATGTCCGCTTCCGATTTACCGGGGATATCCACCTGGCGCCGGATGATGCCTTCCAGCGGTTTCAGCGCAGGAAGCTCGGGCTGGTCGGGTTGCAACGGATTTGCCCAATCTGCCAGATGACGGCTGACCGAATCCAACGCTTTATCTGGTTCTACTCCACCAACAATTGAAATAACCATCCCGCGTGGCCCGAAATACTGGTTGTGAAAAGCTTCCAGGTCACCCCGGGTGATCGCCCTAATCGTCTCTGGATAGCCATCTTCGGGCCGGCGGTAGGGGTGCCCGGCATACACCAGCTCATCAAATGCCAGGGATGCCATCTCGGTGGTATCCTGGGCACGGATTGCCAGGCTGGTCAGCAGCTGGCTACGCAAGCGCTCGACTTGATCGAGCGGGAAGCTGGGTTGCCTGATCGTCTCTGCCAAGGTGCTCACCAGCAGGTCGAGGTCCTCTGCCAGGGCGTGCCCATAGAAACCTACGGTATGGGTGCCCCCGTCAATCCCGAGGCTCGCCCCGCTCGATTCCAATGTATCATAAATCTGTTGGAAATTATGCTGGATGGTGCCACGCATCAGTGAAAGTGCTGTGAAGCCCGCCAGGCCAAGTTTTTCATCCGGCTCAAAGATCGCTCCGGCGCACAGGTAGCCGGTGACCACCACAGACAGGCTATGTGGGTTCGCCCGGTAGAGGATCACGATGCCATTGGGCAGGCTCTTCCTGACAATATCATCAGGTCCGGGTAGGGAATGGATGGTCAAGGGTCAATCACTCCTGGGCAAGTTTTTCTTGAATCGTTCCCGCTATGAGGAGGTGGCCTCAGGCAGGTAGACGCCAATGGTGCGGTTTTGAGGCCGCAGGCAGGTCTGAGCCATGCGCTGCACGTCTTGTGGGGTGACCGTTGCCAACCGGTCGAGGTAAGTGTTGAACCAATCCACACTGGCAAACATCTCGGCAAATCCCATCCAGAATGCCTGGTTGGAAATCGATTCGCTGCCGTAAGCAAAGATGGCCCGGGCTTGTTTCATGGCCCTTTCCAGCTCTTCCACTGGCGGTGGAGCATCCTGGAGCTTCTTGATCTCATTATCCATGGCTTCAATACAATCACTGGCAGTATGCGCCGGATGGACCGTCATTACCGTAGTATACAAGTATGGATCGATCGTCGCTTGTAGCCCGCCATTTACACTCACTGCCAGCTCTTTCTCCACCAGCGCAGTATACAGGCGGCAGGTTTTGTTGGTGATACCGCCTCCGAACATGTTCAAGTTGGTTGGGCCCGTGAGCAGGCTATCCAGGAGGTTCAGGGCAAAAAAGTCCGGGTCGTCTGCAGCTGGTGCCCGGTAGGATACCTGCAGGAAAACCGTCTCCCCAGGTCCTTCCACCGACACGCGTCGTTCACCGATTTGGGGTGGCTCGGTCCGTACCAACCTGGGTGGATTCGCGCCGGCTACTTGTGGCTCATACAGCTGGCGAATGCGGTCAAGCATTGTCTGGGTATCAAAGTCACCAGCAATAGAGAGCACTGCGTTATTGGGGATATAGTAGGATTGGTATAGCTTGTAGATATCCTCGCGCTTCATCGTATAAAGGTCGGTCAGATCGCCGATGATCTCGTGATGGTACGGGTGCACCCTGAATGCCGAAGACTGCACTTCTTCACCCAGACGGAAAAGGGGCTCGTTCTCGCTCCCCTGTCGCTCAGATATCACCACGGTTCGCTCGGCATTCACTTCTTCGGGCTCGAACAGGCAATTTACCATCCGGTCAGCCTCAATCTGTAAAGCAAGGTCCACCTTATCGGCCGGGAGGGTGACGAAGAATGAGGTCCAATCTAAAAAAGTAAAGGCGTTGAGATAGCCGCCCTCGCGCGAGATCGCCTGGTCGAGGGCACCGGTTGGAAATTTTGGGGTACCCTTGAATAGCATATGCTCCACTAAATGAGAGGCACCGGTTATCCCAGGTACTTCATCCCGTGAGCCAACGCGGTACCAAATCCAATGGCTGATAATTGGGGAAGTATGGATTTCTTTCAGAAGCACCAACATGCCGTTAGGAAGGGTCAATTTTGTCAGTGCTTCATTCATAGACTACCTGATTGGAGATCAATGAAGGATGAGGAAATCAATAAATCGCAGGTTTACCAGGTAATTAATCGCCAAAAATAAGGCCACACATCCAACCTGTCAGCCAATTTTTACAGATGACCAGTTTGTCGGGAGAGCTGAAAGTCGACCCCAGGGCAGTCTGGTAGGGTTGGATGGCTTCCTGCAACCCAACGATCGATTGGTGCAGGTCAGTCTCTTCGATGGCAATATCCACCGGTATCTGCAAGGTCACTGGCACTGTGATATCCACTGGCGCGGTGGTGCTGACCGGGATACTCATGTTTATATTGGCATCCAGAGGTGTGCCGGCAGGCAGAGTCAGGTCGGTGGTCACTGCCGTGTTGTTCAGGTAAATCCGCGCCCCGTTTATTGTAGATTCTTCTGTTAATGACATCTGCGTATTTTCATTAATTGGCAGGTCAAAAACGACCGGCAGAGTATCTTGCAAACGGACAGTCGTCTTTACCGGGACGGTCATCACGATATGCGCTTTGTCCATCATCGCCAGGTTATTGGAGGCTTCAGTTAGCAATCCGTTGGCGACCAGGGCTTTAAACTCGAAAAAATGGCGTCCAAATGAAACCAGCAAGCCGACTAAGATGATATTGACTATTAATGAGAAAATACATGCAACGGTCCAAAAAGCTGGCATGAATTTACCCTGATACACCACTTTTTGCAAACGGGGTGACCTGTGGTAATATTCCTTCCCCTCCTGAACCAATACTTTGGCCTGATCACTCGTACGGTCGACCCATTCATTGATATCGGACTTTGCATCCCGTCTCCGCCTGGAACGGGTTCTAAGGCCTGGTTTAGGGGTCGGTGCTGGCTCCGAGATCTCAGGCTTGGAATTATCCATACATTACCTCCTGCAGTATATAAGCTGAATATAGCACAAACAGTCTGATTAGGAAAGCTTTATCAAACGCTTGCTGGGCATGGCATTTGCTAAGCAGGTGATTGTCTCTTGTGAATTTTCCCGCCACAGGCTAAAATATCTCCCTATCCGTTTCTCTGGGGTCATGCTTCAGAGTGAGTGGTGTTGTACGGATTGATCGGCTTGTGAAATTATCGAGGCGGCGAAAGCCGTTTTTTTGAGGAGCAGGGAAATTGGCTGAAGATGGTTTCGGAAAACACCTTGTAGCGGTAATTGGAGCTGGTCCGGCTGGCCTTTTCGCCTCCCGGCAGCTTGCCATGAACGATGTGCATGTGGCCTTGCTGAACCGCGATATCATCCCTGGGGGTTTGGCAGAGTACGGTATCTATTTCAATAAATATAAGATGAAAGAAGGCCTACGCCGGCAATTTCATCAAATCCTCGATCACCCCTTGATCGATTATTATGGGAATATTCGCATCGGCGAAGGCAGCAATTTACATCTAGCCGACCTGCGCGCCATGGGCTTCCAGGCCGTGTTGGTGACCTCGGGTGCCCAGGGAACCAAGTGGCTGGGCTTGCCTGGTGAAAACCTGCTTGGTGTCTACCACGCCAAGGACCTTGTCTTTCATTACAACTTGCTACCGCCCTATAGCACGCGTGATTTCCGCATTGGTAAACGCGTGGCATTGATCGGTGCGGGAAACGTGATGCTGGATATGGCTCACTGGTTGATCCGGGATCAGAAAGTGGAGGAGGTTGTCTCGGTGGTGCGTAGGGGACCCAATGACGTGAAGTTCACGAAGGAAGAGATGAAGATCGTCATCGGCAACCTGGATCTCGAAAAACTATCTGCTGAGGTTGAGCGGGTGCGTCCATTAGCAGACGGGGTTGGTCAAAATGTGGATGAAGCCAAGGAGTATTTCCTTTCCGCGGTCCCCAAGGGGCTAGAACCAGTGTCGGATACCCACTTCTATTTTGAGTTTTTAGCGTCACCAGGGCGGATTGTGGGAGATGAGCATGGCTGTGTTCGAGGCTTGGAGATTGAAGATACCACCTTGATCTGCGCAGAAGGCGAAGTGCAGGCCAAACGCCTGGGCACACACCGCACCCTTGATGTGGATACCGTGATCTTTTGCATCGGTGATAAAGTAGACGAAACATTTGGCCTTCCCGTAAGAAACAACGCCTTCGTAAAGCACCCCCAACCTAACTACCCTGTGGATGGATTATCCTTTGAAGCCTACGACCCAGACCTGAACCGGCCGATCGACCGGGTGTTTGTGGCAGGCTGGTCACGCGAAGCAAGCAGCGGATTGGTCGGAGTAGCCCGCAAAGACGGGGAGAATGGATCCCGGGCGGTCATGGAGTATCTGCTCTCCGCCCCGGCATTGGTGGATCCAAAGGGTGTCTTTAATGAATTTTTGGGGAGACTGGGCAGGTTGAATCAACCGATCGTTGAGAAATCGGATATTCGCAGGCTGGTTGATATCCAGCGCACTGAAGCGGAGCGATTAGGGTTGCCAGATTTTAAATATGCTACCAACGATGAAATGCTGGCTGCCATGGGGATAGAAACCACCGTCCCTGAGTAACGCCTGGTATTTATGCGAGATTTATTTCACCCGTTCCGGGTTCAGGGTGTTTGTAGGGGATGAGTAGCAATAATCCGACCGCGATCACGATCTCCCCAATGATCACGCCGACCTGCTGATATATACCGAATACCGGGATCGTCGGGTAGTTGTTGCTGCCAAAACCAAAGATATCCGCCATCCCACTGGCTACTGCAATCACATAACCGGTCCCGACCAGTCGCAAGCCGATATCCGAAGCGATCGATTTCTGTCCCCCATTCCATAGCGCCACCAAACTGATATACCCCCCCAGGCAGATGAAGCCCAAACCCACTAGGAAGGTGGCAATTTGTACAAAACCAACAACCGGGCTGCGGTCCAACCCATAGAGACCGGGTTCAGCACCCAGCAGATAGACGATAAAGCCAAATATAGTTACCCCCAAGCCAATCCGGATGCGCCGACTCCCGTTCGTTTTACGAACAGTCGTAGCTTCTGTCATAATCCCTCCGGCAGAGTATTGGTAAGGTGTCTAAGCCAATTCCCGCCCAGGATGGCGGTAACATCAGTTTCAGTATACCCCTTTTGATTCAGAATGGGTATTATCTTACTGATATCCGCGATAGTATCGATCTCCGCAGGGACCGAAGACTGGCCAAATCCGCCATCAAAATCGGTGCCGATCCCTGCATGCTGCGCATTACCAGCAATTTGGCAGATATAGTCAATATGTGCTACGTAATGCTCCAATGAAACACTGGCACGCCCTCCGGCATCCTTCCAGTCGGTACGCAGGAAGCTGTTTAGCGGGACGATCCCGATGACACCGTCCCTTTCCAATATGCCTTGGATGACCCGGTCGGTCAGATGGCGATTGCTGTTTGAGGCTTTCAGTAAAGCCAGGGCATTCCCGTGAGAGGCAATGATCGCTCCCGGATATGCATCCAGGGCCTGCAGGGCTGCTATTTCGTCCATATGGCTCAAGTCGAGGGTAAAACGGTACTCGGCCATATGTTCCAATAAAGCATATCCATCCTTCGTGAGAGGTCCTGGATCGCCGGTGCCACCGCAAAAACGGTTCCCTGTCCAGGCCGGCCCGATGATGCGCACACCCCTCAGGTACCAATCCTCCAACTCAGCCGGATCGCGCACGCCTTCTGCCCCTTCCATGAGAGTCACCAGACCTACGGGATGCTCCTCGGTATCCTGTCGGTGCCAATGTGCCAGTATGGACTTCAAGTCAGCCAGGGTTACGATCCGTTGAAACATTGTGGAGTGTTCATCCACCAGGCGCTCATAAGCGTCCAGCTGCATTTTATAACGCATGTGTGCTTCTTGGCTGGAAGAATAGCACTCTTGATCCCATTCACCCAGCTTGTCGCGGATCGGAGCAGCAAATAATGTGGAAAATATCACTGCGACTCTGGCTTGCTGATAATCGGGCCAGCCAAGTAAGGTATCGCCATTGGCTTGTGGGACAATCGTCCCAATTTCACGGTTGCGGGTCTCGGCTGCAGAAAGCGAGTAATCCCGTCCAAAGGTAAGGATATTCCAGGCCAGGTCTTCATGGGCGTCGACGATGATAAAATCACTCATAGGGAGGTTGATGATACCAGAGATTGTGAGATCTGACGATCGATTTTCCCCATAGGGAACTGGGATAATTCGCCTGGTAAAACCCAACGCAGTTCAGCAGCCTGAATGGGATGGGGCTCACCCCCAATCAGCTTGCAACTGAAGGCGTGCAGGGTGACCCGAAAATGGGTATAGGCGTGCCGGTATACTCCAAGCTGTAGGCCTACTTCCACATCGGCACCCAACTCTTCGCATATTTCTCTTCTCAAACAACCTGCCAGGTCCTCACCTTCTTGTTGCTTACCGCCAGGGAATTCCCACAGTCCGCCCAGTAACCCCTGGGGCGGCCGGCAGGCGATTAATACCTGGTCACCCCGGCTGATCACCGCAGCAGTGACTACATAATGCGGGACAGCAGGTTTGGGTAGCAACACCGGGCGTTGCTCCTGGATGCCAAGCTGCCTAGCCAGGCAAGCCTGCCCCAACGGGCATTGAGCGCATGTGGGAGTTTTGGGGGTGCACACAGTGGCTCCCAGGTCCATGAGGGCCTGGTTGTAGGTCCCCGCATGCCCTTTGGGGAGATTTTGCTCAGCCAGCCGCCATAATTCCCTCTCGCCTTCCACTGACCGGGCGTCTTTTTCTACATTAAAAAAACGAGCTAAGACCCGGCGAATATTCCCATCCAGGGCAGATTCATCCTGGTTAAAAGCGATTGAAGCAATTGCGGCAGCTGTGTAGCGCCCGATGCCGGGTAATTTCCGCAACAGGTGAGCTTCCGCAGGCAGCTGGCCCTGGTATTCCTGTACCACAAGCTGGGCAGCCCGATGTAGATTACGAGCGCGCCCATAGTATCCCAGGCCTTCCCAGACGGATAATACTTCTTGCAGTGAAGCAGTGGCCAGTGCCTCAATTGTTGGAAAACGCTGCATCCAACGGAGAAAATAAGGGGTGACGGTCTCAACACGCGTTTGCTGCAGCATGATCTCCGAAACCCATACCGCATATGGGTCGGGATGACCCCGCCATGGCAGGCTGCGTGCATGCTCCTCGTACCAACGCAACAGCAGTGAGGAAAAATCAGGGGCAACCAGGGTAATTGAACCTCTGAATTGGAAAATTAATGGGGGGCGAACTTATTTCCGGTATAGCAAGAAACCGAGCAAAGCCGTGACCAGGATAATGATCGCCGGGTTGATCTTGGTGAAGGTCAGTAAGACAAACGCCCCTAGGGCGAATAATAGTTTATCCCACCCCTGGGCCAATGCCTGGCCCCAGCCTAGTTTCTGGACACCAAACACATTTTTAGCCATGTCATAGGCCGTCCAAAGCAGCAAGCCAACCACCACAGGCCTGACTGCCTGTAGCATGGCCTTGACCGCCACACTGTTCTTGATTCCAAAGAAGAATACAATGAGGATCAGCATCAAGACTGTGGTTGGGATGACCGTACCCACTGCCGCCGAAATAGCACCTGGTGCACCCGCCAGTTTATAGCCAACGTACGCCGAAACCTGCGGCGCTATCGGCCCGGGGATGGCGTTGCCGATCGCCACAGCATCTGCAAATTCGTCGGGAGTGATCCATGGGACCGGGTCGATTTGCCCTGGAGGCGTCCAGGTGGCACTGGTCGTCTCGCGCTGCATCAACGCCAGCGATGCAGGACCTCCACCCCAGGAGAACATGGCTACACGGGTGAAGAGAATGAATATTTGCCAGAGCAAGAGCATATTGATCATATTCCTATGAATTTAAACAAAATCAGGTATTACCACTAGCATTTCAAGGGTAATATCTCTCGATTGAACCTCACATCTGGAATCCAGCCTTGGCTGGGACGATCTTGTATTGATAGTTCTCCACGTAATCCAGCAGCTTGTTGACCAAACCCTGCCATTCATTTGAATCGAGGATGCTCTGCATTTCAACCAGGTCAGGCATCTGGGCGGTGGCCATGATCTGTGGCTGTTCACCATACATGGTCAGCCAGGCGTCTTTTAACTCCATCCCAAGCTGCTGTACCTGTGGGATGAATTCACGTACCACAAATTCGAAGTATTCCTGCTCGCGACCTGGGGTGATATCCCAGGTCATGATTAGTTTAACGGTCACGGTAATGCTCCATTACGATCAATGTTGGTATTCCAACACCACCACATGGGTTTCTTCGGGGATCATGCTCTTGGTGACTTTAAGCGAAGGTTGCGCCTTGATTGAGCCAAGCCCCATTTCTTTGAGAAATTTGCTGAGCGGCGCTAACTTGAGATTGCATGAAGCAGTGCCGTAGTGCATGGGGATGACAAATCCAGGTTCTAGCAAGCTGATCACTTCAGCTGCTTTGGCTGCATTGAGGCCACCACCGCCTCCCACGGGAACCAGTGCAATGTGAACCGTGCCCAGTGCTTCAATCTCCGTCTGGCTGGGTACCCGGCGGAGGTCACCCAAATGGGCGACAGTCACACCTTCATAGTCAAATACATACAGGGTGTTGCGTGGCTCCTCGGACTCGTTTTTCCCATATCCATTGGTCTGGATACCCGTAATGAACACACCCCCGATTTCATACTCGCCGGGTGTGGTGATCAAGTGAGAATAGCCTTTCACTGAATTGGTATAACTATGACCAGGCGCTTCATGGCTGACCGCAAGGATATCCGCCTTTAGCTTAAGGGGTTCGTATCCCACCACGGTGGCATCATAAGGGTCGGTGACAACCGTTGCCAGGTTGCGCTCGGTCATGCGAAAACAAGATAAACCATACCAGGTGATCTCCATGCAGCCTCCATCGATGGACAAATTATATCATTGGCGCACCTCAGGCTGCCTCCCCCTCGGAGAGGGGCAGTTTACACACATGGTATGATAGCTTTACCATGGCTAAGCAACCGCCCAACTTACATACCAGCCTTTCACCAACCGCCCAGGTGAGCGAGCTGGGTGTGAATCACTGGCACCTTCAAATCCCTGCGGATGCTGGCTATGGGTATCGCCTCGCCCAGCTTGACGACCATGCAGGATTACGGCGGAAAAATTTTGTTTGGAAGCCTCCCCTTTCTTTACAACTACAAGCACGTGTCTCTAATCAGCATCTTCCCGGCACATGGGGATTTGGCTTCTGGAATGACCCTTTTAGTTTTTTAATAGCCTATGGTGGCCGGCTCAGCCGATTCCCCACGCTTCCACAGGCAGCCTGGTTTTTCCATGCCTCGCCACACAATTACCTGTCCTTCCGCGATGACCTTCCAGCCAGCGGTTTCCTGGCAGCCACTTTTCGTTCAATTAACCTGCCTGCGATCTTGTTAGCCCTGGCGGCACCAGCCATCGGATTTACCATCATCCCACAAGCTGCACGCTATATTCGTCGGTTAATTCGGCGCATGGTCTCCCAGGATGCGGCTGCATTGGAGATCGATGTCACCCAGTGGCACAGCTATGGTATCAAATGGGAAACCGAGCTGCTCATCTTCACGGTAGATGATAAGCCAGTAATGCAGACCCAGGTGTTACCCCAACCGCCACTCAGCCTGGTGATCTGGATTGACAACCAGTATGCCGCCCTGCCACCCGTAGGCCGGCTGAAATTTGGCACCTTGCCGAACCCCGAACCAACCTGGATGGAGATCAGGGATATCCAGGTGTTTGGCGATGAATAATTCAACCGGAAATATCTGGTCAACTTCTCGCTGCAACAATTCCACATGAGAGTATAATATACGCTTGCTTGGCAGGAGGCTGAACCAAATAACGTAATGCGACCCGTCTATCCCTTCACAGCTATCGTTGGGCAAGAGCGCATGAAGCGCTCGCTGGTCCTTAACGCGGTTGATCAGCGTATCGGGGGTGTGTTGATTCGCGGCGAGCGCGGCACCGGCAAATCGACCGCGGCACGCGCCATGGCAGCCTTACTACCTGAGATCCAGGTTTTTGCTGATTCGCCATTCAACGATGACCCTGAAGCCCCACTCACCTGGTCGGATTGGGTCAAGGAGCGCAAAGCCCTGGGCGCTGAGCTGAAGGTGGTGAAGCGCCGGATCGCGTTCATCGACCTGCCAATCAGCGCTACGGAAGACCGGGTGGTCGGCACGCTGGATATCGAAGTGGCCATCCAGAGGGGCGAGCGCCTGTTCGAGCCAGGCGTGCTGGCTGCTGCCAACCGTGGCTTATTGTACATCGACGAGGTCAACCTGCTGGACGATCATGTGGTAGACCTGCTGCTTGATTCGGCTGCCATGGGGGTTAATGTCGTCGAGCGTGAAGGAATCTCCTTCGCCCATCCAGCCCGCTTCATCCTGGTCGGGACGATGAATCCAGAAGAAGGTGACCTGCGGCCCCAATTATTGGACCGTTTTGCCCATTCTGCTGAAATCTACGGCATTCGTGAAGCGCGTGAGCGTGTGCTGATCATGGAACGCAATCTTGCTTTTGAGGAAGACCCCGAAAAGTTCCGCCACCAATGGGAAGACAAGGAACGTGAACTATCCCATCAGATCGAGCTGGCACGCAAACTGGTGGACCAGGTCACCTACAGTAGCCGTGACTTGCTGTCGATTGCTTCGCTTACTGCCTCGCTCAACGTGGAAGGTCACCGTGCCGACCTGGTGATCCTCAAAACCGCCCGGTCCCAGGCAGCGTTCGAGGGCCGTAAATCTATCACCGAACGCGATATCGCTCTCGCCGCTGAGCTGGCTCTACCCCATCGCATCAGGCAGGGTCCTTTCCAGCAGGCCGTCGTCTCAGAAGACGAACTTCAGGAACGTATCGAACAGCTGCAGGGTTCATCAGCCAGTGCCGGAGAACCCGAACCAGTGGCGGAGGACGAAGATCATTCTCCACGGTTTGATAAAAAAAAAAGACCTAAACCTCACCTCGGAGCAAGACCAACGGAATCTGAACCAGAGTGAGCCGACGCGCCAGAGCGTCTTTGATGTTGGGAATGCGTATTGGTGGGATGGGGGAGAAAAAGTCAAGATTGGTGAATCCTTCAGGCCGCGCAATCTGAATACGAATCTAGACCAGCTGTACCGCAAGCGGGCAGGCAGGCGTTCGCGCACCCACACGGACCGCAAGCGCGGGCGGTATATCCAGGCTCGCCCTGCCAACGGGAAAGCAGATGACCTGGCTTTTGATGCCACGATCCGGGCTGCGGCACCATTTCAAAAAGAGCGTACAGAGCTGCGCAAACGGGTGGCATTCGCCATCCGTCCGTCTGATTTCCAGCGTAAAGTGCGGGTGAAAAAGACTGCCAACCTGGTGCTCTTCGTAGTGGATGCGTCCTGGTCGATGGCAGTAGCCGAGCGTATGTCAGCGACCAAGGGTGCCATCCTATCTTTGCTCACCGATGCTTACCAGCGCCGCGACCGGGTTGGGTTGATCGTCTTCCAGAAAGACCGCGCTACCATGGTTTTACCACCCACCAACTCGGTCATGTTGGCCCAGCGCGCTCTGGCAGATATCCCCGTGGGCGGGAAGACGCCGCTTTCGGCCGGTCTATTCATGGCGCACCAGACGCTGGCACGCGAGAAGATCCTCCATCCAGACGTCCAACCGCTGGTCATATTGCTCACCGATGGAGCCGGGAATGTCGCCATGTCATCCATGCCAGCCCAAGAGGAAGCCCACCGCCTGGCCGAGCAGATCGCCGCGGATGATATCCGCTGTGTGGTGGTCAACATGGAACATGCCGCCTTTGACCAGGGCCTGGCCCAGACGTTGGCTGATCACCTGGAAGCCCCCTGCTACACCCTGAGCGAGCTCAAAGCTGAAACACTCTACAAAGCCGTTAAAGACGAGATGGAAACCGGTCGGGGGTTATAGCCATCGTCATCATCAGCAAGTTTTTTGGTTCTTGACAACCATATACTGTCATTGCGGAATCCATGGTGGTCTTCCGTGGAACGAGCGTAGCAAGTGAAGCAATCCCCTTTGAATAAGCATATTCCCTATTGACCTTTTTGGTTGTCATTGCGGAATCCATGGCGGTCTTCCATGGAAGGGGCGTAGCAAGTGAAGCAATCCGCTCTTAACCATCTGCCGGTAAGCTAAACCAATAGATAATAAACTAACTTTATATATAGACTATGTCTGAAAGACAATACTTTATTTACATCATGACGACTATGATGAACACGGTCTTATACACTGGTGTAACCAATGACCTGAGACGGAGAGTCTTTGAGCATCGATCTGGGAAAGGCAGAAACTTCACGAACCGTTATAAAGTGTATAAGCTAGTGTATTATGAAACGGGGAGCAGCATCGATGCAGCGCTTACCCGAGAAAAGCAGATCAAAGGTGGCTCGAGGGGGAAAAAGATCGAATTGATCAAAAGCATCAATCCAAACTGGGAGGATATATTTGATAAGTATTTCGAATAATTCTATCGGACAGGGGAGAATCTAATGCAGAAATGAATGTGCAGATTGCTTCAACCAGCCAAAAACGCTGATTTCGCAATGACGACGGGATGTGTGGATTGCTTCAACCAGTGAAAAAAGCTAGTTTTGCAATGACAACCGGAAGAGCGGATGACCACACCGGCAAAAACACCAGTTTCGCAATGACATTCAAAGCTGCAGACTGCTTTGCTATTATTTACAACAACAAGCAATTGACCAGCCTTCAACCAGAGTCGGTTGAGTATCTTCTCGAAGGATTTAAATTATTTTCCTGACTGACTACTCGTGAGTATCCAGCCTTGGATTTTTCAAGCCCGTCCTCAGTTTATTCCCGGCTTCGCGCTTCACTCGGCCAGCCAACACCGGGTCATATTCCTCCAAAAAACGCTGCACTGCCTGCGCATCGAAATACACCAGCTCGCGCAGCGCCCATGACAGGGCTTTGACGACCATGTCGGTATGGTCTGCGGCAAGCAATCGGCAAATCAACAGCGTCCGCGTTGTATCGCCCTTGCCTCCCAACGAGCGGACGTTGAACGCCACCGTGCTCACCAGCGCTGCCCTACGCCACCACAGGTCGGGATAACCTGCCCACCGAATGATCAAGGCATCCCCAATCAGTCCATCCCGCCACAGCGGACCTGATAGCGTGCGGGCGAACGAATCGGTCGCCCACCAGCTATCGATTCCCTGTCCAAGCTGCTCCAATTCATCCTCACTTAGGCAATGATAGGCTGCCCGGTGGGAGGTGATCAGCTCGTAGGCCTGCCAGCGATGGCCGTACGTAAATAGCAGCAAGCGAGCGAAGCTCAGCACATCTTCTGCGGGAGCTTGCTTCAGGAGCGCTGAATACTTTCGGCTGATTGCTCGTTCTGACTTCGTATTTTGTAGGGTGAGAAGGCGATGCTCTGCATCAAAGCTGGCAGCCAGCTCAGTCGGTGAGAGCGCTTCGAGGGCCATCAAGCCTCTTTGCGTGGGGCGCGGATATCGATATTGACTTCCCATATCCCATCCACGTATCGCTGCTTGTGGGGTAAACCGCTGCGTTTGATCAAGTCCAGCATGCGCGTGTTGCCCATGTCGAGGTTGCCGCGCAGATGGTTGAATCCTTTTGCCTTGGCATAATCAACCAATTTCCATAGCAGTAATTTACCTATTCCCCGCCCCTGGAATTCATCCCCAACGATCACAGCCGATTCGGCTGTCTTTGGGTGAACCTTATCCAGCAATGCGTAGCGTGAGACACCTACCACAATTTCACGATCGTTTTCAAGCATGGTGGCCACGAAAGCCATCTGGGTGTTGTAATCGACCGTTGCCAGGCGCAAGGCTTCTTCATTTGCAAGTACTTTTTTATAGCTCAAAAAACGCAGGTAGATACTCTGCGTAGATAGACGCATAAAAGTATTTTGCAGGTCATCGGCGTCATCCGGATGAATCGGACGGATGGTGATGGTCGTTCCATCCACCAGTTTGACAGTATCAGGAGTTAATAAGCTATTTTCTTGAGGTAGCATAAGGGATCCACAGGTATTTCCCTACATTCTATCTCACAATGACCAAAATGAATGAATAAACTCAATGAATCCTCCTATAAGCAAGCTTGAATTATAGGTGGTTTTCTGATAAAGTATAAAAACGAACAGATAATATCTACACATAGAGGTAATTTCAAGCGTGCTCGTTGCCAAACAAGTTGCGGATCTGATCACGTTGAGCCGGGGAGTTTTAGCTTTTGTGCTAACCGGGTTGGGGTTCCTGGCTGGCAGTGAGGCACTCCCGTTGGCTGCTGGTTTGATGATCCTGGACTGGTGTGGGGATATTCTGGACGGACCCATAGCCCGCCGTAGTCGGGTCTATTATCACTCGTGGATTGGAGATCACGATCTGCAGATCGATATGACTGTCGCGGTGGGTTTGCTTTTATATATGCTGGCAGCGGGATATGTCAGCTGGTGGTTGGGAGTGATCTACCTGATCACCTCTGCCCTCTTCTTCCTGAGATTTGGCGTCACGCCTGCGCCTGGCATGCTCTTCCAGGCACCTATCTATTTCTGGTTTATCCGGATCCTTCTTCAGTATGCACCAGGGCTGGGCGCCTTAATTGTAGTGCTCATCCTGGCCGTAGTCCTCATCACCTGGCCGAAGTTTCCCAAGGTGGTCGTGCCGAGCTTCTTGAATGGCATGCGCAAGGTATTCAATCCTCCGCATGGCAAGAATCGCAACCAGCCAAGGGATTAATCTCCCCGAGTAGCTATCTGTTGACTATTTTCGTGGGGATACACCTTTCCCGCGAAACAAACCCTGAACACCTAGCAGGTGTTAAATATACGTAAATAACGCAATGATTTCCTGGTTTCGCATTACAATATGCCTTCATTGGCAAGAACCTGGAGTGAGGAGCAATCCGTAATGGAATTCTTCGATGTCATAAAAAACCGGCATTCGATCCGCACGTTCACCAATCAGCCCGTTGAGGCTGAAAAGCTGCAAAAGATCCTGGAAACGGCCAACCTGGCACCCTCAGCCGGTAATTTGCAGGCCTATGAAATTTACGTCGTAATGGATGCGAAGAAACGCGACGGATTGTCTTGTGCCGCCCTCGCCCAGGAATATATCGCCGTGGCTCCAGTGGCCTTGGTGTTCTGCACCCATCCTGAGCTGACCCAAGGTCGATATACCGAGCGTGGGACACGGTTGTATACCGTTCAGGATGCCACAATCGCTTGCTCGTTTGCCATGCTGGCTGCCACTGCCCTGGGGTTAGGTTGCGTATGGGTCGGGACCTTTGATGAAAAGGTGGTGCGCACGATCATCGGGGCACCCGAGAGCCAGGTGCCGGTGGTCATCCTGGCGGTCGGTTACCCAGCCGAATTCCCCGATCAACACCCTCGCCGCCCCCTGGACCAAATTACGCATTTAGTAAACAACTAAAATAGAAACACCAAGTACACAACGGTCACTATGGACAAAAACTTTTTATTAATTTTTTAAAAATAACAAAAGATACTCAGTGCTAAAGTTGTAAATAATTAAAAATGACAGCGTTCAGCAAATTAATGTTTTTATATATATCTTTGTGTACTTTGCTTCCTTCGTGTCCTTTGTGTTAATATCTTTATTAAATTATTAAAACAGCAGCCCCATCCAGCTTGCCACTGCGTAGATCGTCGAGTGCCTGGTTGGCATCCTCAAGCCGGTATGGAGTGACGGTGGTCTTGACTGGCACTTTAGGGGCAAGCGCCAGGAATTCCTCCCCATCCTGCCGGGTGAGATTGGCGACACTGCGGATCATACGCTCTTCCCACAGCAGGTGGTATGGGAAGCTTGGGATATCGGTCATGTGGATTCCGCCACTCACCACCACACCACCCTTAGCCACCGCTTTTAGGGCGGTCACCATTAATGCTCCCACCGGGGCGAGCACCAGCGCAGCGTCCAGCTCATCGGGGGGCATTTCATCTGAGCCACCCACCCAATAGGCGCCCAGCCGCCTGGCAAACTGTTGCGTGGTAGTGTCGCCTGGGCGCGTAAAAGCATATACGCGCTTGCCCTGATAGGCGGCCACCTGGGCGATGATGTGCCCGGCAGCCCCGAACCCATATATCCCCAATCGCTCTACATGCTCTCCTGCCAGCCGGTAAGTGCGATAGCCGATCAACCCTGCGCACAGCAGCGGTGCGGCTTCAACGTCGTTGTATTTTTCTGAAAGGGGAAAACAGTAGCGCTCATCTGCAACCGCATACTCCGCATAACCACCATCCAGGTTATATCCGGTGAACTGTGGATGGTCACACAGGTTTTCCTGCCCACGCTGGCAGTAACGGCATGTGCCATCCGTATAGCCCAACCAGGGCACGCCGATGCGTTGCCCCAGGCTGAACCGATCCACCCCTTCACCCAAGCCGACGATCGTACCGACGATCTGATGCCCGAGGATGAGCGGAAGCTTGGGCTCCGTCAGGTCGCCATCCAGCACATGCAGGTCGGTACGGCATACACCG
This sequence comes from Anaerolineales bacterium, assembly GCA_003105035.1. Taxonomy (NCBI): domain Bacteria; kingdom Bacillati; phylum Chloroflexota; class Anaerolineae; order Anaerolineales; species Anaerolineales bacterium. Next base: position 117,338 of record PQAL01000003.1, read on the forward strand.
CAGGTATGCACCTTGACCATGACTTGTCCCTTGCCGGGCAAAGGCACGGGAACTTCCGCCAGCTCCAAAGGCCGGCGTTGTTCAATTAGAAGCATGGCGCGCATTTTCTTGGGAATGTCCATGATTACACCTGGCAGGTGGGGCACAGGTAACATGCCCCACCAAGATAAGCGAGTTTTTGAATGGTAGTACCACAAGTCGGGCAAGGATTGCCCATCGTCTGGCTGCTCATCAAGCGCCGGTAGCCACCGGGATAGTCGAACAGGTCACGCTCATCCTCCCGGCCATTCAAGCGGATGGCCTCAGCCATGCTGCCCTGGATGGAGGAAAATAGTTGGCTGCGTTCTTCCAGGCTGAGGGAGGGTATCTTGCGTGCAGGATGGATTTTCGCCCTGTACAGGATGTCTTGCAGGTAGCCGTTGCCAATCCCAAAGACATACTTGCTGGTAACCATGAAGCCTTTAATTCCCTTGGCTTTCTTCTCAGGATATTCCTCCAGCAGCTGGTTAAAACGCTCGAAGGTGAATTCATCCGAGAGCGGAGGAATGCCCGTATCGGTGAAGGGAGGTGCAGAAAGATCTGTTTTACTGAGCAGTCCAACAAAGCCCCACATTTGGAGGGAATAAGTAAGGCTGGTGTCGTCGGTGAAATCCCACCTCAGGTGATATTTCGCAGGTAATGTCGCTCCTTGCGCGTGGTAAAGGATTCGGCCGCCCAATTCAGCAAATAAATTCAGGTGAGTTTCATCGATATAGAGAAAGATCGAGCGCCCGTAGCTTTTTGCTCCCGTGACCTGTCTTCCAGCCACGAAAGCATCGAATTCTTCAGCCGGTTTATTCAGCCACAGAAACTTATGCGTCAGCGGGCCACGGCTGAAGTGTTGGAAGATTTTCCCTGTCAGGGTTTCGTTCATCTGGCGGGCGATGGTTGAGGCTTCAGGCATTTCAATCATGGTCGCTCCGTTTTAGGGGAAGTGGATGGTTATTTGGCAGTCACGCTGAGTTTTCCAACCTGGATGTAAGGCATCAGCCCGGTAAACCACGACCAGGGTCCACTCACCCACTCGCGTTCCTTGCTGATGGCGATGATATCCTGCAACGCACTAAAAGCATTCCCTGCCAGCATGGTATCCTTAACCCGCCCAACCAGCTTGCCCTTCTCGATCTTGTATCCTAAAAAGATGTTGACCGAGAATTCCCCGTTGATTGGATTTCCTTGCCCAAGGCCCAGGAAATCATGCACGAGAAGACCCTGATCGGTGTTGCGCAGCATGGTCTCATAGGGCGTATTCCCAGGCTCAATGACGATGTTGGTCAGGCTGCGGCTGGAACCATGCCCGGTGGGTTTTGTTCCAGCCCTTCCAGCTGTATCGAGGTCATAGATGAAATTACGCAGGACACCTTTTTCAATGATCGGGGTGATTTTCCGGGGTACACCTTCATTGTCAAAGGCGCTGGTGCGAGGTCCAAATGCTACAAATGGGTCATCCCTGAGCGTCAGGTTCGGGCTGGCAATTTGCTGACCCAGCTTGTTGCGCAGGGGGGAGGATCCCAGGACCACATTCTTGCCATCCACCGCCAGGCCTAAGGAAAGCAACAAAGCTGCCAAACCACTGGGAGTGAATATGATTGGCATCTCACCCGACTTGAGTGGGGCGAGCTGCTCGGCCATACGGAAATATTCAATTGCCTGAGCAGCGATCTCTTCAGTATCGACCTCCCGTTTCTTCTGACCAATGCCATGGCCCGCCAGCAGGATATCGGTGCCCCTCACCAATTGGCCAGCCGCGCCAACATTGAACTCGGTGTGGTCAGCTGCATATTCCGCCCCGCGTGAATTTGCGTACTCCACCTTATACATAGTTTTATTCACCGCCGCACCGGCCAGGATCTCAGGATTATAGGTTTTTATCATGTCCATCATCTGCTGACCCATGCGGATCATCTCCGGCTTATCGAGCGGTAGGAGTGCCGGGTCGAAAATCTTGACCGGTTCCAGGGATTGTGCATCGGGTAAGTCGAAGTGAGCTGGGCTGCCGAATTGCGCTGCCTCAAGTGCCCGATTTACCACCCCTTCAATATCTGCTGGATTCGTTGTGCTGGAAACGCCCACCTTTCCATCCACAATCACCTTGACATCAATCTGGGTGCGCTGCGAGCTTTCGGCTGATTTGAGCCGGTCGTTTTCAAAATCGACTGCACTGGTCTCTTGGCTCAGCATCACTGCCTGGGCTGCCTGCGCCTTTTGTAACGCTTTCTCGACGATCTGCTGGACGATCATTGTTGACCTCCCACCACACAATTTTGGATGCGAATATGCGGGCCACCTGTACCTACCCGCAGTGGATGCTGGCCTCCTTTACCGCACCCCCCAGGTCCGTTGGTTTCCCAAGCCAAATCTTCCCCGATCTGGTCGATATTCATCAGTGTTTCGAATACATTGCCAGTAAGCACCACATCCCGCACGAGCTCAGCCACCTGCCCGTCACGGATCATATACCCATACGCCGCGCTGAAGGTGAACATCTCCATGGCAGTGGTACCTCCAAAAGCCTGAATGGCATAGACCCCCAGCTTGATATCACGGAGCATGTCTGCAAAAGTCACCGTCCCTGCGTCAATATAAGTGTTGGTCATACGCACAATCGACGGATGCTGAAAGTGAACCGCCCGCGAATTGCCCGTGACAGGTTCATTCATTTTTGCGGCAGTCTCGCGTGAGTGCAACCGACCAACCAGGATGCCGTCTTTAATAAGATAATTCTTGCGGGTGGATACCCCTTCATAATCATAGCGGTGAGTGCCCAGCCCACCTGGTAGCGAGCCGTCGTCGATGATGTTCAACCCGGGTACGCCAAAGCGCTTTCCCAATTGCATGATCTCCTTCATCTGTGGGTTCTCATACACGAAATCCGATTCACTCAGATGACCGAAGGCTTCATGGGTGAACACACCAGTCATCAGCGGGTCGGTAATCACTGTGTATTTCCTGCCGGAGACGGGTGGCGCAGTGAGCAGCTCAATCGCTTTTTGAGCTGCAGCCCTGGCTTTCTCATGCAAACCTTCCACCTGCTGGTAACCTTCGAAACCGCCATCTCGCTCAAAGCCGGTTTGGACAATGTCACCCTCACGAGCAACCGCTGCCAACATCATATTAATATCAGGGGTTTCTTCTTCGATGTACGTTCCTTCTGAATTAGCATACCAGATCTGCTTGAAACTGTCGGCATAACGCACGCTGCTGGTCTGGATCTGCTTGTGATGGCCGAGGATGATACGGTTATATTCTTCGGTCAGGGCTTTTTTCTCAGCCAGGGGCACCAGGCGGAAATCCTTGACCAGGCTGGCTTTGATGGAATCCTCTACCGGAGGGCTAAAAGCAAAATAAGTCGTCTCCCTTCCGACCAGTCTGGCAGTTTTGCAAGCTTCATGCACTCGCCTGGGCAGGTCATTCAGGTCATTAAAGGTGGCATAGCCCCAACCACCCTTGTACAGTGCCCTGACGATGCCACCCACCGTACGGGCCGAACCGATTGTATCCAGGTCAGCGCCGCGGAAATTTACCCATGTATTGGTCTTGTCTTCGATGCGGATGTCGGCATATTCCACATCCTGGCTTTTCAATGCTTCAATTAATTGATCACGCATGTCTACCTTCCTGTTTTGGTGTGTCGATCTTAACCAGCGATCCCGGCTTGCATGGTTTATGATTCTATACTATCGGATAATACAGGTCGTTCAATAACTCTCCACTGGTAAACCAAAAACGCAGCACTTACTCGTTATTTTCAATGGTGGTACAGTGTTCCCGGTAATGCTCATAGGTGTTGGCCTTTATGAGCTGCAGGAGTGTAAGCTTATCATCAGGGAAGTCGTAGATGTAGGGTTGATCGAGCAGCTGTTCGTCCATTGCTTCCAGCACGGTCATTACCCCGCGATACAAGGTACGGAACTCGATGACCACGGAGGGGAGGGGGCGGTCTTTATTTTCATCATATACCTGAGCATTAAAACCGTGGACATCATCCCAGTTGGTCATCACGGGATACTGCGGGTGCTGACCGGTCATCACATAACCCAGGCGGTCGAGCAGATATTTCTCCCAGGCGGAGATATGCACCAGGACATCCTTTACCGACCACTCGCCTTGCACACCAGGGGCGGTCATCTCGCTCTCGGTCAAGCCTGCATAGATGCGCTCGACCTTTGCCCACTCCTGGTCAAGCTCTGCCAGTAGTTCAGTTTTTCGATTGGTCTCGTCCAAATCACCCTCCATGTCTTAAGGTTATATCCAGGTGTCTATAGGCCTGGTTTGTTAGCGTACAATGGTTGAGCCAGCTGTGCCGCCTGGCCGAGCGGAGACAGTCTGACCATCCTTGGTCAATGTTCCCTCATAAGAGAGTTCTCCCGCATGGGCGACCCAGCCGCTCAGCACCATGGGTATGGGCCCGTCAGCAACCAGCCATTCCCCATTATATTTGCGCGCCAAGTGGACATGCGTGCCAGTCGCCTGCCCACCTTCACAGGAGGGGTGTCCCAACGGAGAATCGGTCTCCACCCATGATCCTGGGGTGATGCGATCTTTCTCGGCGATATGCATGTATACCAGCACCCAACCCGTCTGCTCCAGTCCATCACCATCCAAATCGATTACTACATTACCCCGCTCTGCCCGTACAATAAGCCCTGGAGCGGAAGCAGTCACCCAGGTAGAGGATACCACACAGGGTGGCTCCCCGGTGATAGGGGCAAAATCCAGGGCTCCACGGGGCGTACCCGTCCTCCAGGCAATATGCGGGCCGGAGGTCAGGCTCCACGGCTCGCCTGGTGAAAATGGTAGCTCCAGGGCAGGTTGTTGCAAGTTGGCCGGGAAAAGCGGTTCTACCTTGGCAGCTGCCTGCCAGGGGTCACCAAACATTGCCTGGTACTGAGCAGGAAGCCCATGTGCACTGTTAATCGCCTCCAGCCAATCCTGCCGTTTTATATAAAACTTCGACAGCAGGTTCTCCAGGGCAACACTGCCGGGATTCAAGCCTGGGTGCAGTCGCATCCGGGAAGAGTCTGGGAAGCTCAGCTCGGTAAACGTGCCAGCCCGCCAGCCATAGTAACCGATATTTAGTTCTTTGGCTGTCAGGGATAGCTCCATGTAGAGCCCATGGTAATCAGGCACATAAAACCCAATCGGGTACACCACCAAGTCGGGATCACTCGGCTGACCCAGCACCCAGCCGGATCGAAATTGAAGGAAAGCCAGTAGCAGCTGGGGGTTGATCGATGACTCGCCTGCCACCCGCTCGACGATCTCCGCTCCGCTCTGCCACTCACCCGGCTCCACTTCCTCCCGGTACGTGCTTAAAAAGCCCCCTGATTGGGAAACATAATCACGAACCATGAAATCTTTAGCCAAGGGGGAAAATATAACGGCACTGTCAGGTAGTATGGCACTGTAATCAGCAATCTTCCCCAGTACGTTCGGGATGATCATCTTCTGCCCGGGTGCAAGGAGGGTATCCAGGGGCTGGGGTGGGTTGATCTGGTGTGGGAGAACTCCAAACCTGCCAGCCAGTGCTATGGCAGTATCCCCTGGTTGGGTCCAATATTCAAAGGGTGGAAAGGTAACACCTGGCTCAGGGGTGTCCCAGTCCTCAGGTGAGCCTGCTCCAGGAGTGGCTGTCTGTAACCCAAAGAAGGGATTGGCTACCTTACCCGGGATGGCATTTCCCTGAGTCGACTGCATGGTCGCCTCAGCTTGTATGCCTTGATTGTCAGTTGGAAACAGTGGAGCTGTTTGCGAAACTTGTGGCTGGTCCGTAGAAAAGCTCAAGCTGCCAGCATTACGTTCGGGCAGGTTGCAGGCAAGGGCCGGGACCAGGATCATACTCAACAAACTGACCCAGAAGAGGCTGCGTTTTCCAAGCATTTTTCTTGGCGTAAAAAATCGCCGCTTTGGAGGTTCCAGCGTTTGCATGCCAGCAACACTTCCTGCGCAGGCCGGTGATATTCTAACCTGGTGTTACTCCCCGGGCTGCGCTGTATAGTTTACCCTATTCTCAGATTACTCTCAGTGAGTAATCCTTAATATGTCCTTCAGGAATTGGCCGGTAAAGCTGGCATCAACCGTAGCCACTTGCTCAGGTGTGCCTTCAGCCACAATGTACCCACCTGTGTCACCGCCTTCCGGCCCCAGGTCGATGATCCAATCTGCGGTCTTGATCACATCCAGGTTGTGCTCGATGATGATGACCGTGTTACCGGCATCGGTCAACCGGTGGAGCACATCCAGCAGGCGCTGGATATCGGCAAAATGCAAACCGGTGGTGGGCTCATCCAGGATGTAAAGCGTGTGGCCAGTGGAAGCCCGGCTGAGCTCTTTGGCCAGCTTGACCCGCTGAGCCTCACCTCCGCTGAGGGTGAGGGCACTCTGACCAAGCTTGACGTAATCCATGCCGACATCATGCAGGGTTTGCAGGATACAGGCTATATCCGGGTGGCTGGCAAAGAATTCGAGCGCTTGTTGTACATCCATATCCAGCACATCGGCGATATTGGCACCCTTGTACGTTATGGAGAGCGTCTGCCGGTTGAAGCGCCTGCCACCGCACTCCTTGCAGGTCACCCACACATCCGGCAGGAAGTGCATCTCCACCTTTTTGAACCCATAACCAGCACAGGCTTCGCAGCGCCCACCCTTCACGTTGAAACTGAAACGTCCTGCCCCATAACCCAGGGCACGCGCGGCGGGCGTGGAGGCAAATACCCGGCGAATTTCATCCAGTGCACCCACATAGGTACCCGGGTTGGAGCGCGGCGTCCGCCCGATTGGCTCTTGAGTGACATTGATTACCTTGTCCACCAGCTCCAGCCCGTCGATCGCATCATGCGCGCCTGGGACGGTGGGAGACGAATGCAGGGCACGCATGAGCGCGGGGTAGAGCGTCTGAGCAATCAGGCTGCTCTTGCCCGAGCCGCTGACACCCGTCACGCAGGTCAGTGCGCCGAGTGGAAAGCTGACATCGATGCTCTTCAGGTTGTGAAGCCGGGCACCCCTCACCATCAGGTAACCTGCATGGGTGCGCCGATGGCGTCCATTCGGTGCGGATACTTGCAGCTCACCCGAGAGGTAACGCCCCGTCAGGGAAGCGGGATCGGCGATAATATCCTCCAGGCTACCTGCAGACACCACTTCTCCCCCCAGGATGCCTGGCCCGGGTCCAAGGTCGATGATCCAATCCGCGTTGTGCATGGTGGCGGCATCGTGCTCCACCACCAGCACGGTGTTGCCCAGGTCGCGCAGGTGGATGAGCGTATCCAGCAGGGCGCGATGATCGCGCGGGTGCAAGCCAATGGAAGGCTCATCCAGGATGTAAAGCACGCCCACCAGGCCGCTCCCGATCTGGGCAGCCAGCCGGATGCGTTGTCCTTCCCCTCCAGATAACGTGGGTGCCGGTCTATCGAGGGTTAGATAGTGCAGGCCGACGTTACGAATGAATGCCAGGCGCTGGCGGATTTCTTCGATCAGCTCCGAGCCCACCTGCAACTGTTCCTCGCTCAATTGCCCTGGCAAGCTGCAGATCCAATCATGGATGGCAGCAATGCTAAAAGAGGTTAATTCAGGCAGGCGTTTATCCGCCACGGTCACATAACGTGCTTCCGGGCACAGGCGCTCGCCGCCACACTTGGGGCAGGGTTGCTGACTCATGAAGCTGGCATACCAGCGCCGGGTGTATTCAGAGCGGGTCTGGCGGAAAAGGCGGTTGATATGGAAAATGATCCCCTTTACATCCCGCTCGCTTTCCCCATGCCAGTTGCCATAGTCATTCTCAACCTCGAATTTAAAGTGGATGCGCTTGCCCCCCGTACCATACAAGATTGCCTGGCGGAATTCCTCGGGTTGCTGGTTCCAGGGTACCTCCAGGTCCACCTCATAATGGCGGGCAATGGAGGTCAGGTTGGATACTTGCCAGGCACCTTCGCCTTTTTTGCGCAGGTCGCGGTACCAGCGTGAGGCCCCATCCAACAGCGAACGCTCGGGGTGTTCAATGATCAACTCAGGGTCGACCTGCAGCTTCACCCCCAGGCCGTTGCATTCGTCGCACATCCCCAGGGGAGAATTGAAACTGAAGATCTGGGGCTGCAGCTCCGCAAAGCTGATCTCGCATACCGGGCAGGCATTTTTCTCGCTGAGCAGGATCTCCTGTCCATCGTCTAGGAGGATCAAAACCAGGCCTCCGCCTGCTTTGAGGCAGGTTTCCACCGAATCTACCAGGCGCAAGCGGAAATCCTCCACAGGTTCATCACGGGCAGGGATTTCCAACCGGTCCACCACCAGCTCAAGGTTATGCTTTTTGTTCTTATCTAAAAGGATGGTATCAGTTTTAAGTACCTGGGCAATTTCATGCGCTTCACCATCGATGCGAACACGCCCATACCCCTGGCGCTGGGCCTCCCGTAGGGCTGCCTGGAAGGTACCCTTCCGGTTGCGGGCCATGGGTGCCAGCAGCTGGAAGCGCTTTCCCTGCGGCAATTTCGCCAGCTGGTCGGCGATTTGTTGGGCCGACTGCGGTTGGACAGCCCGGCCACATTGTGGGCAATGGGGGATACCCAGACGGGCGTACAGCACGCGCAGGTAATCCAGCACCTCGGTTACCGTGCCCACCGTGGAACGTGGATTGCGGGTGAGGGCTTTTTGCTCAATGGCAATCGCCGGGCTGAGGCCCGTGATCTGGTCCACCTGGGGCTTTTCCATCTGCTCCATGAACTGCCGGGCATACGAAGATAGGCTCTCTACGTAGCGGCGTTGCCCTTCAGCGTAGATCGTATCAAATGCCAGGGAAGACTTACCGCTCCCACTGACGCCGGTGATCACCACGAATTTATTGCGCGGGATGCGAACATCGATGTGTTTGAGGTTGTGCTGGCGGGCACCTCGCACGATGATATCCCCCATGCCAGGGGGAAAGCTATCTTGCCTGTGGAGATCCAGGTGGGTGCCCAGCGGAGAATCGGAGGGGATTTCGTAAGGAAGTACTTCAACCTGAGGTTTCTGCTGAGAGGCGATTTCTGGTGAAACCATGGCAGCCAGGCGCTGGCTCTCAGATGGCTGGAGCTCAACCTTTCGGTTCGGTTGCAGCTCCTTAATGTATCCCAGGAGCTGCAGCTTAGAAAATATCTGCCGCGTCCGCGGTAAATCTTCAAACAGGGCCTGAATTTCGTCGAAATTGGCATCCACATTCCCAGTCAGGCTGGCAATCCGGTCGAGCAGGGCTTTATCATCCACCGTCAGTCTGGTTTCAGCTTTGAGACCCAGATCATCCCAGTAATCCCAGGGCGAGAGCTCGATTTTGTTCAGCGCCTGAAAATCATGTAGCAGGTTGCCCCGGATGCAGGGCATGCCTTTCCATTTCCCGCTGAAACGGAACAGGTCAGAGCGGGCCTTGCCCGCCCGGCAAAGCTGCCAGGCGGTGCTTGCCAGGTAGAAATCAGTATCACGTCGCAGGTTCAGGGTATCGACGGTGATGCCAATATTCTTTCGCTGGACATCATCAATTTGCGGGTCAGCCAGGATCCATTGCTCCCCATCCCAATATTCGCTGATCCAATGGTCGCCTTTGTACAGCGTGCCTGGAGCCAGGTAGGGAGCAAAACCCACTCGCATGCGCGCCGGGATGTTCTTATGCCGCAACATGGAGACAAATAGCAGGGCAAAATCCCGGCAGACACCTACTTGCCGGTCGGCGGGCTGGCGGGCTACGGTTAGCGGAGCAGGGTCCAGCTCAGCCAGGCGTTTAAGGCGCTGTTCCACCGAGCGCAGGTGCTGTTCTGCCCGCTGCTCACTGCTGACTTCCACATGGTAAAAATCTGCCACGAGCTTGTGGATCAGCACTCCCTGGATAATTCGTATCAACGCTGCTGGTTCATCCGGCAGGCTATCAAACATGGAACTATATGCACCCGGGCTGCTGAGCAGGCTTTGGGAGGCGTAATAAGACAGGTTTTCATGCAGGCGTACAGGGAACATATGTTCTATTATATCACGATCCTGTTCATTGAGTTATTTCTACTGTGTTACTGACCCTACAATGAGCAGGATTAATCACGCTAACAGCCGTTGTAGAAGTCGGTGATTCCATGCTCGAAGCATTCCACAATTTCCCGTAAATCATCGTGAATGAAAAGCTATTTAAATGTTTTCTTGAGTAATTATAGAAACTGTCTTTGCAAGAGTTCGAAGGAACCGTACTCGAAGCAACCAGCAAATTTTATAAATCATCCTGAATAAATCGGCGATTGCTCTACTTTAATGAGCAACTATCAAACATCATAGCTTCACAGCTGAGGGTGAAAAGTTGATCTTGTTCGAGAAAAGCTAGAGCAGTTTGCTTTACCAGGCTGCTGAACAGGATACGATCCTTTTATTCACTCTGTGCCCGTTTCGCGATGACATCTATGGAAAGTAATTACGGATCATGTATTGTCTTAAAAACACTCACCCACCGGAGTATTCTAGTGGGTGAGTGGAAAACTCAATGCTTAAGCCTGAAGTTTTTCCAATCGATCCACAAGGCCTGAGAGCACCTCGAAAGCTCTCTCCACCGGCTCAGGGGAGGTCAGGTCAACCCCAGCCATTTTCAACGAATCCAGCGGATACATCGAGCCGCCCAGCTTGAGGAACTCCAGGTATTTTTGGGCAGCTTCGGGCTTCCCCGCGAGGATGCCGTCCACCAGGGCATGGGCGCCGGAGATGCCCGTGGCGTATTGGTAGACGTAGAAATTCATGTACATGTGGCCAAATTGCGCCCAGGTGATGCCGATGCGATCGCGGTCGAACTCCACTTCGTCACTATAGCCTTCCTTGAACAGGTCGGCGGTCAATCCGATGAGAATGTCAGCGCTGATCGGCAACCCCTTCTCGGCGCGGGTATGCAGCTCCAACTCAAAACGCGCCAATGTGGGCATGATGAAGAAATAACGGTGGTAGTTCGACATGGCCTCTTCGATCAGGCTCACCTGAAATTCTGGTGCGGTCTGGGTTTCGAACAGGTGGCGGCGCACCATGGCCTGATTAAAATTGGAGGCCACTTCCGCGACGAACAAGGCATAGCGGCTGTAGATGAACGGCTGATACAGCCGGCTGTAATTGGAATGCATGGAATGGCCCAGCTCATGTGCCAGGGTGCTCAGGCTGAACACATCATCGGAGTAGCTCATCATGATGAACGGTCGTGTGCCCATTGAACCGCTCGAGAAAGCCCCCTCACGCTTGCCCTTGTTACGGGCGTAATCCACCCACCGCTTTTCTAAGACTCCGTAGCGCAGGATATCGACGTATTCCTTGCCGAGCGGTGCCATCCCTTCCACGATCCAATCGACCGCCTGCTTGAAGGGTACTAAAGGTTTTTTCATGGTCAGGGGGGCTTTTATATCGTAAACATGGAATTTATCGTACCCCAACAGTTTTTTGCGCAATTGCCAGTAGCGGTGCCAGGTGGGCAAATTCTTCTTGAAGACCTCAATTAGATTATGGAACACCTCCACAGGGATGTTATTGGGTGCCAGGGAAGCTTCGAGTGAGTTGGCATAACCTCGCGCTCGAGCATTGAACACGTCCTGCTTGATAGTGGTTGTAAGCGTGGCTGCCATGGTGCTCTTCAGCTTGAGGTATCCATCAGAATAGTTCTCCCAGGCTGTCCGGCGAATTTCCCGGTCGGGGTGGGTGACCAGGGCACCGATACTGGCTTGCCCCACTTCATGCAGGGTACCATCAGCTGCTTTGGCTGGCTCGAAAGTCAACTCGGCATTATTTAGGGCGTTATAGATCCCTGATGCAGAGAAAAATGGATCATTGACCATGGCCAGCACTTGCTCAACCTCACCCGAACGTACATGCTTCTGTCGTTTCTCTAGCCGATCCACGTAATGGGCTAAGAAAGCCAGGCGCACATCTTCTTTTATCCATTGCCGCAGCCTGGGAAAACCGATCTGCATCAGCTCGGGATCAAAGAAGGCTGTGGCTGCCCCAAATTTTGCCATCAAGCTGCGTGCCTGACCGTTGCGAGCAGCGGCTTCCTGGTCCAGACTATCTACGGCATAAGCATTATTGGCATACAGGCTTATTTTTCCCATCAATGTGGCAGCATCTTGAAAAGCCTGGACATATTGCAACAGGGTTAATGGGTTCTCTGCCAGGTGGCCATGATAGACGCTCAGGTCAGGCAGTCTACTGGCTAGCTGGGCACAGGCGTCCTCCCAATCCTTGGGGGTGGGGAAGACGGAAGCAAGATCCCAGGTCTGCTCAACTGGGACTTGACTGCGAAGGGGAAGTGAGGTGGTATCTGTCATTTTTCACTCCTTGAAATAAACTGAAGCGGATGTGCCGGTGAAGATTGAATAATACCTTGGGGGTATCCCCCCAGTTAATTATAACTCCGCTGGTCAAGAAAATCCCCGTTGTAGCTGTATTTGGTTCCCGGAACCATGCTGCTCATACCATCTTGCTAATGATAGAATCTAGCTGATAAGCAATGCAAGCTCCAATCGATTGGCTGCTCCAGGGTGAATCCTGGGTGCAATATCGAACCAGGTTGGACCTGCTCGGGCAAGACGAAAATGACCCGCAGGTAGTGGAAGCACGCGGGTTGATGCTGGCAGACCTGCACGTAAAAGACCTGATCGCCGAGCTATCAGGCTGGCCAGGCAAGGTCATCTCCAGCCACAAGAGCGCTGGGCAGCCCTTCCATAAGCTAACCTTCCTGGCAGACCTTGGTCTCAAAGCCTCTGACCCAGGCATGGATGTTATCGTTGAGCGCATCCTGCAACACCAATCCGTCGAAGGCCCTTTCCAATTGTCAGCCAACATCCCGGCCCATTATGGCGGCTCCGGACAGGATACCTGGGCCTGGGCGTTGTGCGATGCCCCGCTGATTGTCTATGCTTTGGCGAAGTTCGGCTTACAGCACCAGCCTGGCGTAGAGAAAGCCATGTCTCACCTCTTAGGATTGGTGAGGGATAACGGCTGGCCATGCGCAGTGTCTAAGGAATTGGGAAATTTTCGCGGCCCAGGGCGTAAAGAAGATCCTTGCCCGTTTGCCACGCTGGCGATGTTAAAGACTTTGTCAGCTTTCAGCGAACAGCGTTACGTCCCCGAATGCCGGGCCGGCGCCGAATCCCTGCTGAGCCTGTGGCATGACAGCCTCACCCGTCACCCTTATATCTTCTACATGGGAACCGACTTTCGCAAACTCAAGCTGCCGTTTGTTTGGTATGACTTGCTGCATGTGCTGGAGGTGCTGTCTCACTTCACCTGGCTGAAGGTTGACCCACGCTACCAGGACATGCTCGCGATCCTGCTCAGCAAGGCGGACAGCCAGGGAGGCTTTACTTTAGAATCGATCTGGACCGCCTGGAAGGAATGGGAATTCGGCCAGAAAAAGCAGCCGTCACGTTGGCTGACCCTGGCTGCCTGGAGGATATTTAAACGGGCAGGGATGGCATCGGACAAACCGCTGACTTTTCTTTCTTGAAGCTCTGGACCAAACATCATGATCGCAGAGCAATTAGATTGTATTTGTGGTAATATTATCAATGGGGATTTTCCTTTCTAGGGGACGAGGTAGACTTTTCGGAGGATAGACCTATGCAAATCAATCTGACAAGCATCCTGGTTGACGATCAGGAGAAAGCCTTGAAGTTTTATACCGATAAGCTGGGGTTCGAGAAGATGGCGGATATCGCGCTAGGGGAGTACCGCTGGCTAACGGTCACTTCACCAGAAGGAACAGCCGGGGTTGAGCTGGTGCTTGAGCCGATGGGTATCCCGGCCGCGCGAGCGTACCAGAGCGCCTTGTTTACCGCCGGGATGCCACTCACGGCTTTTCGCACGGATGATATAGAAAGTGAATATAGGCGCTTGAAAGAAAAAGGCGTTTTCTTTAGGGGTGAGCCTGTCGAGGCTGGTCCGATCAAAACGGTGTTATTTGAAGATACCTGCGGTAACCTTATCAACCTGGTCCAGGCCTTGATGAAACCAAACCCGTGAGCGGCTGTGGGGATGAAGGGCTGAAGGGGAAGAAGAATTGGAGAAAGCCTCAGCAATGCCAATTCTTTCCAATGGTACTATTGATGTTCGGATATAGAATATTTAAATAAATGCGGTAATCATCCGCTAATGTACGAATTTAAGCACCATGATATACGAGCAGAAGGGAGACTACTCATGAGTAAAGTCAGGCTATTGGTAGGGACACGCAAGGGGGCATTTGTTTTAACCTCCGATGCCACCCGTGAAACCTGGGATATAAGCGGTCCACATTTCGCAGGCTGGGAGATATACCATCTCAAGGGGTCACTGCTCAATCCCGATCGAATCTATGCTTCACAGTCCAACAGCTGGTTTGGTCAGGTGATCCAACGCTCGGATGACGGCGGCATCACCTGGCAAGCAGTCGGTAATAAGTTTATCTATGAAGGCGGTCCGGAGACGCATCAGTGGTACGATGGCTCTCAGCGCCCTTGGGCCTTCAAGCGTATCTGGAAGCTGGAGCCTTCACTGAGCGACCCTGAAGCAGTCTATGCTGGAGCGGAAGATGCAGCCCTGTTTTACTCCAAGGATGGTGGACAAAACTGGCAGGAGCTGCCTGCTTTACGCGATGTGAAGGGAAACTTATGGCAGCCTGGTGCAGGCGGTATGTGCCTGCATACCATCTTGCAAGACCAGGCAGACCCGAAGCGATTATTTACCGCTATCTCTGCAGCTGGTGCCTTCCGCACAGATGATGGTGGAGAAACCTGGCGAGCGATCACGCATGGCTTGATATCGCCCTTCGAGCTTCCTGATCCTGACGCAGAAGTTGGGCACTGCGTGCACTGCATCGCCCTGCACCCCACCCATCCAGGCCAGCTGTACATGCAGAAGCATTGGGATGTCATGCGTTCCGACGATGCCGGTGAGCTGTGGTACGAGGTCAGTGGTAACCTGCCGACGGATTTCGGTTTCACCATCGCGGTGCACTGCCATGAGCCCAACACCATTTATGTAGTCCCCATCAAAAGCGATTCGGAACACTACCCCCTGGATGGCAAACTGCGCGTATACCGCAGCCGGACAGGCGGTAACGAATGGGAAGCTCTAACGAAAGGCTTACCGCAGAGCAATTGCTACGTCAACGTGTTACGCAGCGCCATGTCGCTGGATGCGCTGGATCCGTGCGGGATCTATTTCGGTACGACCGGCGGGCAGGTCTATTACTCCATCGATTCGGGCGATAACTGGTCCACTATCGTCAGAGATTTCCCGCCCGTTCTATCGGTTGAAGCAATGGCGCTACCATGATCAGAGTTCAGCTGCCTGCGCAACTATGCACCCTGGCAAATGTAGGGCACCAGGTGGAGCTGGAAGTGGCTGGTCCTGCCACTGTTTCCACAGTACTTGACGCCCTTGAAGCCAGCTACCCGATGCTGCGCGGGACGATTCGAGACCAGGTTACTGCCGAGAGGCGCCCGTTTGTTCGCTTTTTTGTGAGTGGTGAAGATATCTCGTTGGAGTCACCCACCAATCCGCTACCTGAAGAAATTACCTCAGGGGAGGAAGTTTTCAAGGTGATCGGGGCTATGGCAGGCGGGTGAACCAGACAAATATCAACAAATTATTCCTTACATCTAAGGACTTTGTAAAGCGATTTGCCCCAATGCATCTCCAAACTGCTTGATCTCCTCCACAGTGTTGTAATGCACCGGCCCGACTTGTACCATCCCACCTCAATCCTCCAGCCCAGGCGCTCGGTAACGGCCAGGGCATAGTAATTTCAATCCCATACGAAGATATTAGCCTAATCCAGCTTTGTTGATTACCTTGCATGGAGTGAAGGACCACCCGGCGGCGAGGTGTATTTTTGGTAGGTGAGGGGCAGGTGAGGGGCAGGTGGACACACGCCCGTTTAATCGCCGGATTTCCTTCACCAGTAAACCGACCTTTCGGAATTGTGTTTAGCAGAATTACTAAAAATCAGCTCCTGACGATACAACGATTATTTCAGCTCTGAGAGCAAAGAACTGGCATGCTCAAGGTCGTAGGTGTCGAAGCCTTCAGTGAACCAGCTGTGGATTTCCGAAATCATGGGTAGTGCATCACTCCCCTTCCCTTGCATCTGCCATAGGCATGCCAGGCTGGTTGTTGAACGGAGTTCCCAGGACTTGGCATTCTGATCCCGTGCAACCTTGATCGCTTCGCTGAAGCATGCCTCAGCCTGGGCTTCCTTCCCTTGTGCAATGAAAAGCTCCCCTTTAAGCCGCTTGAGCTCGGCCTCATAATACCGCTCGCCAGTCTCTTCCACTAATGCCAGCCCCTGATCAAAGGCTTCCAATGCTGCATCTAAATTTCTATCCAGGTAATAGCTGCGAGCCAGTAAGGCTTGATAATGCGGAAGAAAGCTACGCGCATTCATTTCTTTATGTTTGACTATCCCTGACAATATTTGAGCTATACCTTCTTCAATATGACCTGTTTCCGCTTGAGCCCAACCCATGACAACCAGGTTGTACGCTTGAAAGAAAGTAAAACTATACTTATTCACGAATTCCAACGCATTAGCGGTTCCTTTGTAAGCCAAAGTGATATCGTTGCGCAACTGATGGATCATGGAATCGGCCAGGGTGAAGGCATACCCCAAACTAAAAGTATGATCGACGGACTGAGCCAAGGCAAGCGCTTGTTGCCTACGCTGCATGGCTTGATCCGGATAGCCCAGCATCCACAGACTCAGCATTGCCCAACAGAGGCCAGCAACTCCTAGGTCCTGTCCCATAATAAAAGCAGAAGTGCGGTGTTGAGCAGGATCATATAAGGCAATAGCTTTTTCAAAGAGGCTCAAAGCTTTTCTAAATTCTCCCTGGTGAAACTTTACGACACCCTGGGCATGAACCCCGATAGCTTCCATGATTACATCTTGATTTTGCTGAGCTATATGAGTTAGTCGCGTGGCAAATTCCAAAGCTACTTGATGGTCACCGTGTGTCGTGTTAACCAGGAAAAGACGCAAAAGCGTTCCCATGAGCTCACGTGCACCACCCGTATTTCGGACGAGCACGCTGGCTCGCTTTACCACTTTATCAAGCTCAGGAGATATATAGCCTTTAATGGCTAGCAACGGTATGGTTAAGGCAACCAGGATTTTTAGCTCTAGTTGGTTGTTCTCAGGCGAATCAGGTTGTGTGGCCAGAAGTTGTAAAGCTTGATAATAGTGGAACATACCTTCTTCATTCGCAGACAGGCGTACCGCTCTCTCCCCAGACTGGTAGTGGTATCTGGCAGCTTTGATCGCCATCCCGGCTTCCTGGAAATGTCTGGCAAGCTGAGGTGCAAACACCATGATCTGATCTGGAAGGTTTTGATACAATCCCTCGATAACGGTGCCGACTGCTTCGTGCAAGTGTTCCCTTTCAATTTTATCCAAGCTGGAATAAAGATATTTTTGGAACAGGATATGGCGAAAATGATAGTACGAAAGTCGCTGACCATCTAAATGTTTTGTGCCTTGGGCTTGAATTAGACGATGCTTGCGGTCTAACTCACCGCTAAGCAAATCGACCATTTCAGCATCAGATATCTTTTTCACTCTTCCCACAACTTCTGCGGCGAACACATCACCTTCGATGCTGGCTAACCGCAGAATACTATGTTCTAGACCTGATAATCGATTGATGCGTTCAGCAATCGCAGCTTCAAGGCGAGCGGGTAATTCTTCCCAATTTAGAGCCGAACCTTCGATCCAGCGGTCTTGCGAATCCTTTACTAAATCCCCACGCTCTTGCATGCCACGCAACAGCTCAAGTGTAAATAATGGGTGACCTTTGGTTAACTTGAATAACGTCTTTCGAAAATTGCCTCCCAGTTGGTTTGGTTCGCTTTCAATTAAATCCTCAACAAATGAGTATCCCTCTGCTTGCTCAATGTCGATATTGATCACTCCGTGATCTCGCTGGAATTCGTGGATAACTGTCAGAAGGGGGTGCGGTTGTGAATTTCTACCGAGTAATACTTCTTCCGTACGGTATGCACCGATGAGCAATATGGAGGTATCCTGTAAATGCTTTCCAAGATGCAAGAGTAGATTAATGGATCCTTGATCAGTCCATTGCAAATCGTCCACCAAAATTAGCAAAGGTCTGTGAACTGCTAATTCTCTTATTATTCGAGTAAATTGCTCAAGCAAGGCATATTGTGTAAGAGCATGCCCTCCCTGCGTTGATGACTTCTGCGCCACAAACTCAGTGATGTCTCGGATCCAATCAATTTGCGCGGGCAGGCAAGCTTTAACTCTTTGAACCAGGGCATCACCTGGGAGGAGCATTTTGATTAGGTCGCGCCCATGCTCCAATAATACCGGCACAACCAGGGACATATTATTCCATAAACGGATAGTGTATTCATTTGGCATCGTTCTAGCTATCCCGCTCGATTCGACATCCCCTGTTAACAACCCAAGAATTTCTCGGAAGGGCAGGTATGGGTCACCAATTCCTGTATGAGCATTGCAGCTACCACGTACAACGATTAAATCATCGTACATTTCAAACGCGCGATAGGCAAATTCATTGATCAGGGCGGTTTTACCACTGCCGGCTTCACCTGATACGAATATCACCTGACCCGATCCATCGATGGATCGGCGTAAGGAATTAGCTAATTGGGATAATTCGCTTTGCCTGGCGAAGAATGGTTGTCGCTCAAGCCTGACCATCGGCCCTACTGGCATAAATGAGCCAGGTGGTGAAAAAAGCGGCGTCGCTTGTAAATGAGTTGCTGTATTTACTGTTATCTCACCCTGTTGAATTTGTTCGTACAGGGCCTTTGTTTTTTCATCCGGCTCAATCCCTAGTTCTTTTCCTAATATTCGACGACATGTTTCGTATTGAATTAACGCCTTGGCACGCTGTCCACTGATTGCCAGTAACTTCATCAGTTGACGGTGTGCAGACTCCTGCCACGGATCTAGCTCCACCTGGTGCCAAGCGAAATATAGTGCTTGTTCATAATGGCATGCTTGAAGGTGGTACTCCGTCAGTTGGTGAAGCGCCTCGATTACGAGTCGATGGAAGCGCTCTCGGTTGAGTAAGATCCACTCATCGAATGCAGGACTGCCATGCAAGGAGAAGCCTTCTAAAAATTCTCCCCGAAACGAATCTACTGCTTGCTCCAAGATTGACACGTCGGGCATTATCCGGTTGCCAGATTTAAACTGATGGGCAACCTCTTCGAATATAGCAACATCGATCCATAGATCATTGGTTGGATTGATCTGGATCGTTTGTGGAGTGGCGGCAAGGATATCACCTGAAGAATTCGGCTCGCATGAGCTGGTTTGCGCACTCAGGATGCGACGGAGATTGGTTAATGCATAACGTAAATTGGCACGCGCGGATTTTTCGGGTATTTCTGGCCACAATAACCCCGCCAGCTTTTCTCGGCGATGAGGCTTTATCTCTTCGGTACACAAGTAAGCTAGTAAGGCGCGCGCCTTATCCGAGCGAAAACCTTCAATAGGTACGCCATTGAGATAAACCTGGAAGGGCCCGAATAGTCGAACAGTAATCGCAACCAAATATCACCCCCGAAGAATTTCCTGATCCGTGGTCTCGCGGTGTATTCATTATAGCAGAAAGGAAGCAGAGGTATTTTTTATCGAAAGAATAACGCAGGATTCTCCGATTGATTTGGGATTTGTCCACGTTTTAACAACGTTTTGACTGCGTGCATTTGTTATTGTGAATGTACAGGGAGCTTTGAGCAGGCGTGAAACAGCAAAAAACCGGGACTGTTATGCCGGAAGAGTATTTATCATATGTACTCCGCCTATGGTGTGAGGGCAAACCTGGAAGCAGATGGCTGAGCTCGCTTCAGAATCCGATTACCGGGGAGCGAATTGGATTCGCAGATATGGATGAATTGTTCGAATTCCTGCGCAAGAAGACCAGACAAGGAGATACATTCCAACGGGACAACGACACTGAGGAGGTGAAAGATCAAAAATTAAACGATTACCCTACCATCTGTGACTAGTTGAGTGCTCAGTATATAAAAAAATAATTCCATTCGTCTAAACAACAAACATTTTCGATTACTCAAAAGGAAAATATAAAATGAATACCAGAAGAATAATCATCAACTTTACAGTAATCGCCATCCTGCTCACATTGTCGATACCGACTACAGCGCGTGCCGATAACAACCGGATTTACTTCACAGGAATTGAGACTGGCTGCGAGGATTGGGTGGTAGAGCGGGAGTGGATGGCTGGTCGAACTTACCACCTTAGGATAGACAATCAAATATGTCATGAAGTAGCTGATCTTCCACAATTTACTGGTATTCTGTATCCGTACGATGGCGTGATAAATTTAGGTGGAATGTTTCTTACGATAAATGGCAAGTTCCGTATGGAAACCGAGGAGGGTGGAGTTTGGGTAGGTAATTTCGAATTATCGGCAAATTCCAATACTATTTCTGGTGTAGGTCATGGGGAAGGAATCTATGCAGGTCAGCAGATGCGTGTATTTACGAATAATGAAACCGGTGAGTTCTGGGGATACATTATCACTGGTGGATGAGTTGAGCAGTCTTAATTGACTCGCGATTCGATCTATGGTTGACCCATAGATCGAACTTGTTCATTGAAGTGGCTCAGACTTTCCTGGAAATAGCATGTGGTTTCACTCGATTGTCTTTCAAATGCCTCCAACGTATCTCATTCTTGTTTATATAATATAACCCCTGAGATATGACTTGCTAAACTACGGTTCTGTTCATCAACGACAAAGTGGCTGACTGAGTTATATTGTCAAGTCAGCCCCTTGGTCTTTACAAGCTTCAAGAAAAACAAAATTCATCCTAACGGAATTGTTCCGTCTGACAAACAAATCCTATATTACGCCTCCCCTACCGCAATTCTCCCTAACGCCTTTCCAAACCTTTTGATCTCTTCTACAGTGTTGTAATGCACCGGCCCAACCCGTATCATCCCGCCTGAATCCTCCAGCCCCAGGCGCTCGGTAACCCCCAGGGCATAGTAATTTCCATCCCATACGAAGATGTTTACCTCATCCAGCTCCTCAGCGACCTGGCGGGGAGATTTCCCTTTCAGGGTGAAGGCGCAGGTAGGCACGCGTTCCTCCAAACGTCTGGTGTCTGTGATCCCGTAGATTTTCACACCAGGCGTCTCCGCCAGGATATCCAGGAGAGCCCGGCTGAGCTCATACTCATAACTGCGGATGGCAGTCATGCCCAGCTTGAAATTCAGTCTACGCCCGCTGTACTCATCCGCATAACGTTCAGCATGCTCGACGCCGTATGTCTCGCCCACCCATTCGATATACTCCAGTGCACCCAGCACCCCACACATGCCCTCGAAGTTACCGGTGCCCGTCTCGAACTTTCCAGGAGGCTCCTGGGGAGCCGGGCGGACCCTGTAAGCTGTGAGCCTATCCAGCAGGTCATAACGCCCGTACAACACCCCCATGTGCGGCCCGAAGAATTTGTTTTGCGAGACGCAATGAGCAAAACGGAAAACTGGCTTTTACGGCCAGGTTGTTGATCGAATGATTGTCTGAATAACGATCTGTGGGTAACCGGCAGGTATAATTTGAGCTATACCTGCTCGCCATGGATATTTACACTGAATTCAAGGAGTTACCATGCCCCTCGATCTTCCCACGATCCGCTCCAAGTTTCCCGCCATGAAGCGCCCGGCGATCTTCTTCGACAACCCCGGCGGCACACAGGTCGCTCAACCTGTCCTTGACCGGATGAATATTTATCTAGTAGAGCACAATGCCAGCCATGGCCACGTCATAAGCCTCACCCAGCTGGTAGCTCATCGCTCCTCCAGTATAGATCCATTATGGCACTCCGTACATGGATACCAGCGGTAGATACACCCGCTTCCCGGGAAGAGTCGTCAGCCGAAACACCCCGGAGCCCAGCAGTTGGGTGTTGACGCTCGCCTGTGTTCCTCCTTGGTTCAGCACACCCGGTTCGCTCACTGCGCCAGCGGAAATGCCCGCATAGACGAACACACGCTCGCTGTCGGTGGCGGTCACCAGGGCTCGGATGGTTCCCTGCGACATCCTGGCAGCCACTTCCCAGGTTTGTCCGTTGTCGCGGCTGCGCCACAAGCCGCTATCAAGACCACCGGCATACAATGTGGGTGGGTCGGTTAACGCATAAGCCAGCCCCCAAAACGGACGCGGGGGCTGGTTTGTCAGATATTCCCAGGAGGAACCCCCGTCCAATGAACGATAAAGGCCTTGTGTTGGCTCGTACTCAAAGAAAGACGAACCATGCGCAAAAACGATATTGGGTTGGGTTGGATGCACTGTCAGCGCAGTAATCATTCCAGGACCAGGCCAGGAGGTCAAAGCCAGCCAAGTTATGCCGCCATCAATGCTTTTATAAACACCTGAACTATTGCTACCCAGGTAGATGATGCCAGGGTTGACCGGATCAAAGGCGATGACGGAACTTCCCCCGGGAGAACTAAAGCTGCTATATGCCCAATGCTCGCCGTGGTCGTTGCTATGGAACATAACCCGGAGCGGCTCATCCCCTATTCCCGGTTGGTAGATCGTCATATCCATGAGAATATGGCCTGCTACCAGTGGATCCGGTGTGAACCAGAGATTACCTCCGAGAACCCAACCGGTATAGGTTGTGGGCAGCGTGAAGGTGATCACCCGGTAGGATAGACCCCCATCTTCGCTAAGCCCAATACAGGGCATATTCTGACACTCTGTAGAAAAAACTTCTAGGCTGTTGAAGTATATGCGCTCAGGTACAAAGGGATCCACAGCCACATTGGCCTCCCAGCCCGGATAGGGTATCTCCAGAGCCTGCCAGGATTGGCCGCCATTGTTGCTTTTCAGCACCGGGCCTATATTGGTGTTGGCATACAGCTCCTGGGGATCGAACGGTGAGACCGCCAGGGAGGTCGGTAACACCCCCGCCAGATTCTGGTTAGCATCGCTCCAAGTATTGCCCGCGTCCAAGCTCTTATAGATCCCATATCCGGTGGCGGAGTAAATCGTTGCAGGGTTCTGCGGGTCTATGGCAAAACCGTTCGTGCAGCCACACATACATGCATGCGGCGGTAGAGGAAGCCCAACCGGCTGCCAGGTATCCCCATTGTTAGAACTGACATATCCGTCCCCTACCGCAGCATACAGCGTGCCGGATATGGTGGGATGGAAGGTCACAGAAACAACACTTTCCCAAGAACCCACCGGTGTCCAGGATGTCAGACCCGGGTCCAGGCTTTTAAAGAGGCTGGGATACGGTTGACAACCTCCCGAAGCAGCCCACACTTCGTGGGACCCGTAGGGATTGACATAGAATCCACCATAAAAAATCGAGGGCAGGGCTGCAGCAAATGACCAGGTGTCACCGCCGTTTGTGCTGGTGTAAACGGTACCGGAATACGTCCCCAGGTACATGATCTCGGGGTTATCAGGGTGAAAGGCAAGTGCTATCACATTCGTATTAGTCATGCCAGTGGTCATTGTGATCCAAGTGCTGCCCCAATCGGTGGATTTGTAGAGGCCACCCCAGGGTTGAAAATCTACTTGACAACTCACCGACTTGTAAACCGTACCAGGTTGTGTGGGATGGGCGAACAGCCGCGATAGTTCATTGCATGGGCTTGCGTGAGAGAGGCTCTGCCAGGTCAGGCCACCATCGTCACTGCGGTAATTGGGAGCACCAAAACTCACATACATGGTTTGCGGATCCCCGGCATTAAAAGTGGGTCGCTCTGGAAAAGCACCGAGTATGGCCGGGTGCCATGTATCGGTTGCATCGTGGCTGGCAAACAGCCCGCTCCATCCAACCGAAGAATACACCTGGGTCGGTGTCACCGGGTTCAGGACCACATGCGAGACAATCCCCCCATACGGTCCACCGCTGGTCCACACACCGATGCCATCAGTGACGGTGAAGGCATTCGGCAGACTGCCCGTACCCCCATCGGGGTTCACCACCGTCAGGGTGTAAACCCCCTCAACCAATCCCCATGGGATGGTCGCATGCAAGGTGGTGCTGTTCACCCAGGTCACGTCCGTTAAGGAATTACTGCCGAGGAAAGCAAGCGTGCCGGACACCCCTTCAGTGAAGCCTGTCCCTGTAATGACAATCGGCGTGTCCAGGTCGTTGGGAGCAGTGGCAGGGGCAATGTCCATCACTACCGGATCATCCAGTGTCCCAGCCTTAGCATTCTTAGTAAGACGGCGACTCGTCTCATCCAGGATGCTGAACAAGAGTAGAATTGCGGTTGCGGAGGTAAAGACAATCACCAATAAGGATAATTGTTTCCTTGCCATGGCGACCTCCCCATATTCGTATGGTTATCTTCGCTTCGCGTTGCCGGGTGCTCTGCTGTCAGGTGGGCTGACGAAGTGGTTCGCTGCGAATTTATGGCTCAGCAGCATGTGAAACTGCAGTCTAATCTTCAATAATTTTGGGTTTAGGCTGCATCTGGTTAAAATAAAATGAGTATTTGATGGAGTATAACATAATCTGAGATAAGGCATGCTGCCCACGCAGGGGGGCTTTGTGGTTTTTGCTGGTGTCTGACAACTCGAGGCTGGGGTTTATCCATTGCATCCTCAGCGAAGCTGCAAATCGTATTCCTGAAGATGTTCGAACTCAATACCCAGATTTACCTTGGCTTCAGATGATAGCGGTACGCAACCACTTGATCCATGGGTATGATAGCGTGAATTTTGATATCCTGTGGGCGATTGTTCACGACGATTTGCGCGCTTTGATAATCCGATTACAAGAGATTCTGGGTGCATAAAGGCACTATTAACCCGCCGTAATCCTCCCCAACACCTCCCCAAACCTCCTGATCTCTTCCAGCGTATTGTAATGCACCGGACCTACCCGCACCATGCCGCCACTGTCCTCCAACCCCAGCCTCTTGGTGACCTCCAGGGCATAGTAATTCCCGTCCCATACGTAAATATTGGCTTCATCCAGCTGCTCGGCCACCTGGCGTGGAGATTTACCTTGTAACGTGAACGCACAGGTGGGCACACGCTCCTCAAGGCGTTTAGTGTCCTTGATGCCATAGACGGTCACGCCGGGCGTCTCCGCTAAGATATCCAGGAGGGCGCGACTTAATTCGAACTCGTAGGCGCGGATGGCGCTCATCCCCAGCTTGAAGCTCAAACGGCGACCGTTATACCCTACCGCATAACGCTCGGCGTGCTCCTCCCCGTAGGTCTCGCCCACCCACTGGAGGTATTCCAGCGCACCGAGCACCCCGCACATCCCCTCGAAGTTGCCCGTGCCGGTCTCGAACTTGCCGGGGGGGTCTGAGGGGGCAGGCCGCACCTTGTAGGCGGTCAAGCGGTCGAGCAGGTCGTACTTCCCATACAGCACCCCCATGTGCGGGCCGAAGAATTTATATGACGAGCATACCAGGAAATCACTATCCAGGCGCTGCACATCGATCGGACCGTGTGGGGCGTACTGCACTGCGTCGATATAGACCAGCGCACCAGCCTCGTGGGCCATACGCGTGATTTGATCCACCGGGTTGACCGTCCCCAGTGCGTTGGAGGCATACCCGACCGCCACCAGGCGCGGCTTTTTCTCAATGGCTGCCTGCATTGCTTCCATATCCAATGTGCCATCTTCGGCATGAAAATCCACCCTGATCACCTCACAACCCCGGTCTTCAGCCGCCATCACCCACGGGGTGACGTTAGCGTCGTGATCCAGCCAGGTAACCACGATCCGGTCACCGGGGTTGAATGTGCGTACCAGCGAGCGGCTTATATTGAAGGTTAAACTGGTCATATTCGGGCCAAAGACGATTTCATGGGGGTCGGAGGCATTCAAGAAGTCCGCAGCAGCCTGGCGCGTTTCTTCCACCAAGGCATCAGATTCGCGGCTGGTGGTGAATGCTCCTTCGTGGTTGGCGTTATGCTTCACCAGGTAATCCTGCATGCGGTCAAGCACGGTGCGCGCCACTTGAGTGCCAGCCGGGTTATCCAGGTAGATGCAATCACGGCTGAGGGCAGGGAATTGTGAGCGAATTGCGGTCAGATCGAGCGGCATGAGGGGGTCTCCTGTTAGGATGTTTTTTGTTGAGCAATTATAACGTCAAGGTAATTTTGGCAGGTAATCGTGATGAAATTCGCGGCTTCTATCTGCTTTATTACAGCCGCGTTGTTTAGGCAAGCTTTCTGGCGATCGTCTCGGCTGACTTTAAATCATCATGGGTGTTGATGTTAATAAATGCCAGCTGGTCCGAATCATAAGGACGCATCTCTTCTGCAGACAGGTAATGAATATTCACTTTCTCAAACCAGGCATCCGCCCGCCGTTTTCCATCTGCGATGGCAAGGCGCACGTATGGCAGGCAAGCCTCGGCCCGGTATATCGCGTGGAAAGGCTCTGTGCCATCAATGGTGCGCGGGATACAAACATCCGCCTCCGTCTCACGCAAGGTCATCAGCTCGTATAGGAAGAGCTCTGGGCTGGCAAAGGGCATATCACACGCCACCACTGCCACGTATGGGTGGCTGGCAGCGTTCAGGGCAGTATACAAGCCACCCAAGGCGCCCAACCCAGGGAGGATATCTGGAACGGGAGTGATACCAAGGAAGCGGTAATTCTCAGGCTGGTTAGTGGTGATGATCACCTCATCGGCGATGCGGGCTAACCGGCTGAGCACGCGCATAATCAGAGGCTTACCCATGAAAGGCAGCAGAGCCTTGTCGCTGCCCATACGCTTTGATTCACCACCGGCCTGGATCGCCAGGGTCAGCATTGCCATGCCTCGAACGGTTGGGGATTTAGTAGCCTTGAAATCATTCGACCTTCAAACATGATTATAATGGGATAATCGCTAAGGAGAAGGAGCTTATGAAGACCGTAGCGGAAATCCTTGATGAAATGACCATCGAAAAGATGGACCTGGCCGAAGCTTTGCCAGATGATAGCGTGCGGTGTTTGGCGTGTGCCCACCGCTGCCTTATCCGCAAAGGGCGACGAGGCATCTGCCAGGTGCGTTTCAACCGGAACGGCAAACTGCAGGTACCATGGGGATATGTGGCAGGCTTGCAAGCCGACCCCATTGAAAAGAAACCTTTCTACCATGTGCTTCCTGGCAGTGATGCCCTGACCTTCGGCATGCTCGGCTGTGACTTTCACTGCGCCAACTGCCAGAATTGGGTGAGCTCGCAGATGCTGCGCGACCCGGCTGCCGACGAGTCGGTCCATTACCTGCGGCGTATCAGTCCTGAGCAGGTGGTGCTGGCAGCCAAAAGAGCAGGAGCCAGGGTGATCGCCTCATCCTACAATGAGCCGCTAATTACCTCCGAATGGGCCGTTGCTATATTTAAGCTGGCAATAGCGGAGGGCATCCAGTGTGTCTATGTGTCGAATGGCAATGCCACGCCTGAGGTGCTGGACTACTTGCGCCATTATTTAAGTGGCTACAAGATCGACTTGAAAACCATGCGGGATAAACAGTACCGCCAGCTGGGAGGGGTGCTAAGAAATGTACTGGATACCATACGCAAAGCCCACGAGCTTGGGTTGTGGGTGGAAGTAGTGACCCTGGTTATCCCTGGTTTCAACGACAGCACTGAGGAGCTGCTGGAAGCTGGCAGATTCATCACCTCAGTTTCCGCCGATATACCGTGGCATGTGACTGCCTTCCACCCCGATTATAAATTGACCGCATCCCCGCCTACCTCGGTTAAGACCCTGCAACGCGCCGCAGAGATCGGCCAGGAGGCGGGCCTCAAGTTTGTGTATGCCGGGAACCTGACGGGAAGTCTGCGGGAGTATGAAAACACCTACTGCACAAGGTGCCAGACCCTGCTGATCGAACGGACCGGATACGTCATCCACCAATACAAGGTTAGCGAGACTGGTACCTGCCCGAAATGTGGCGCTCAGATCCCCGGGATATGGACCGACAAGCCTGCATCGGTCAGGCTGGGTGGCTGGGGTATGCCCAGGATCTTTAGCTAGCCTATCGATTAGAAATTTGGGGTATTAAATCACTGCTTGCGCAGCGTGAGGCGCATCACCCGCCGGTCAATAGCACCGAAACGGTATTTATATTGCTCGTCCCCGCGCATGAAGTCAAAATACTGGCGCTTGTTGGTGTTCGCCCACTCCAGCAGGTAGCCCAACAGCACCCACCCGGGAGATAGCTCGCTGAAACGAAAATCCAACCCCGAGTTGTACACCCAGATATGGTTCATGTAATCGAAATTCAGGTACCCGGCAGCCTTCTCACCGTTCACTTCGATGAAGGCCAGCTGCAACCATCCAGCTTTGGCTGCTGCCTGCACAATGGCATGTATTTGCTGGCGCATGGCAGGTGTCAGGAATTTGGCTTTATCGGGGTCGTTGGTCATTAACTGCAAAAATTCGTCCGTCTCCTGGTCCAGGTTCGCGCCATCCTGGCTGATATACCAATGTACCGGCAGGTAGTATTCCTCAGAGCGGCGGATTTTCCGGCGGATTTCATGGCGCTGTTTTTTATCAACACCGCAGATATATTTCTCCCAATCGCCGGGGAGCAGGATGTAAGGGCAGTGTTGCAGGGGTTCTTCGGAATAACTCCAACCCAGTTTTTCAGCTGCCACTTTGAGCGCAGGGACGGTCGGGCTGCTTTCCAGCAGGTTGTACAAATCCAGGTGGTGGCTGGCTGGGGTTTGGTCTTGCTCCAGATACGCCAGGAGTGCTTCGCTGAATGCTGATAAGTCTTCTAGGCGGGCAATCACGTCCAAATAGTCGGATATTTCGATGCTGCCGATCAACAGCGAGGCAGGCTCGTTATCCCGGTTATTGGTCATAAATAATGGCGCAACACCGATCAGCTTACCCTGCTCATCCCGCGCAATGACTACTGCCAGGTCTCCCTGCGACCACTCGCCCCCACCCAATCCCTGCCACCAGGCCGTGATATATTCATGACGTAGAAACGGCACATGACTTGCACTTATGGCTAACAGCTCATTCCATTCCTTTTCGAGGCTGATTAACTCGGGCAGGGAACGTATGGTTTCAAGTTGCATGATTTCTCCTGAGGGTATAATCCAGGATAGATTTTACCAGTATAATCATCCGGTATGAATTCTTCCCTTGACCTAAATTTATTGCTGGTTGCCCGGCAAGGTGCCTTGGAGCCTTCGGAGCTCCCTGATCTATACGCTGTCTCGCCTCCCCGCCGAACAGCCCGTGAGCGCGAATCCGACAGCCTGATCATCTACTTCAGCATGACAGGCAATTTTCCGCTCGCACCAGGGGCCCAAACCCAGCTACTGGAACAGCTTTCGCAAAAATTCTATAAAACCACTGGAAGCCTGACTGCAGCCTTACGCTCTCTGGCTGAAACAATCAACCTACAGCTCCTTGATCGCAATTTACGCAGCACCAGCTCTGGTAAGCAGGGGATTGGCCAGCTGCTTCTGGCAGCTTTACGGTCCGATACTTTATATATTGCCCAAAGCGGTGCAGTCCAGGCATACCTGGTCACAGCTACACGCACGCAGCCCCTGTATGATCTGGAGACAACTGGTCGGGGCTTAGGGCTTAGCCGTTCCACCCCGATCAGGTTCTTGCAGCTCAAGCTGTCGGTGGAGGATTACCTGGTCCTGGCGACAGTACCTGCGCCTGCGTGGTCTGAAGCATCCTTAAGCCATCCCGCCACGGGCGGGATCGAGGCGCTGAGGCACCAGCTCACGGCTAACATGAGCCCCGAGTTTAATTCGCTCATCATTCAAGCCAAACTCGGCAGTGGTAAGATGCTGATGCTTCGCCATAAGTCTGTTAGCGAGACCCTTCCTGAACAAAAAACCCCGGTTGTGAGCTCGCCGACCCCGCCTCCGGTCGAGTTATCCGAGCTTCCCACTGTAGCTACTGATGTGCAGCAACCCACTGGAGCAGCCCTGCCACCGGTCAGTGTGCCAGTAATCCCATTACCTGAAGTGCCCCCAGAAGCTGAGCCCGACTTGCCGGTGCCTGCAGACCAACCCATCGCCGTTCCCCTCGTCGCCGCCGGAGTTTCTTTATCGAGTGGCGAAAGGAGAGAATCCGTTTCACCCACCCCTCAAATACCATCTCCGCCATCGACAGCCGAAGTGAAGATCAGCCAAGCAGAAGCGCCTGTAACAGGGTCAGATCAGCCGGCAAGCACAGTAGCTACACCAGGGCCTGCCTCCGGGGAACAGAAAAATAAAGCGCCTTCGCCCCGTCCATGGACCGGACCACTGATCAAACTTCGCCTTGCGCTGTCTTCCTTTACAGCAGCCTTTTTGCATCTCTTTGGTAAGGCATTCTCAGCGATTGGTATTGCGCTAATGCGGTTGTTGAAGAACCTATTGCCCGACGCTGATGTGTTGCGCCTGCCACAGTCCACGATGATTTTCCTTGCCATCGCCATTCCACTCATCCTGGCAGTAGTTGGTGGCATGGTTTTCCTGCAACGCGGCCAGGCCAAGCAGCACGAAATATACTACCAACAGGCAGTGGAGAAGGCTGCGTATGCTGCCACGCTCACCAATCCACTCGAGCAGCGCCTGGCACTGCAAACAGCCCTGGGTGAGCTGGACACCGCCGAAGAATATGCGGTTACCAGCCAATCGCAGGCGTTGCGCGCAGAAGTGACCAGCAGCCTGGACGCACTGGACGCGGTGAAACGCCTCGACTATCAGCCCGCCATCATCAATGGGTTGGAAAGCGGTGTCAGTGTCATCCGCATTATTGCTACGGCTGCAGATCTATATCTCCTCAATGGCACCGATGGCAGCGTTTTGCATGCCGTGCTCACCACCCGGGGCTATGAAATGGACCCCACCTTCCAATGCGGCCCAACCAGTGGGCCAATTACCGTCGGCCCCCTGGTGGATATTTCAGAGTTGCCTCCTGGCGGGTATGAAAATGCCAGCCTCCTGGGAATGGATGCAAACGGAAATCTACTCTATTGTGTGGTCGGCTCACAGCCCTACAGTGCCAGCCTGGCGCCACCCAATACCGGCCTGGGTCAACCTATCGGCATGAGCCTGGATCGCAATGACTTATACGTGCTTGATCCGACGGTCAATGCCGTGTGGATTTACCGAAATCTGGAAGTCAGCCAGCCACCGCGTCTGTTCTTCGGTGATACCGTCCCTCCGATGGAGGACGTCATTGACCTGGAAGTATATAACGATGATTTATACATGCTACACGCGGATGGTCACACCACCAAATGCACTTACAGCGCGATGGCTGAGTCACCCACACGCTGTGAAGATCCATATTCCTATTCTGATAATCGCCCTGGACGGGTGCATGGCCCAGTTGTTGAGGATACGCACTTTTCCCAGATTGACTACATATCCTTCCCTGAACGGTCAATCTTTTATCTCGACCCGGGGCACCAGGCGATTTACTATTTTAGCGTGTTGCTCACCATGCAGCACCAGTACCAGCCCAAAACGAGCCTGGCGGAAGGTGATGCAACAGCTTTTTCCATCGGCGCTAACCGGATCGCCTTTATGGCTATCGCCAACAACGTCTATTATGCGGCTATTCCGTGAGACCCGCTTTCCAGATGATAAACTCCGGAAGTACAATTAAGCACTTTGACCAGCAGCACTCCAACTATTCGAAAACAGCTTCATAAGCATGCTGCTGACCTGATCGCGCTGGCCCTGGTCTTGGCGGGAATTTTCGCGTCCGCATGGGTCACCCAGCACATTTACGAGGCTGTTCCCCACATCGAAGACGAAATCGCATATGTCTGGCAGTCCAAGGCGCTGTTGAATGGTCACCTGACTGTTCCATCTCCACCCGACTCAAAAAGCTTTTTGATCCCCTTTATTGTTGATTATCATGGCGAGCGTTTTGGTAAATACCCACCCGGCTGGCCGGCGGTTCTGGCGGTCGCCATTGGGATAGGCGCACGCGCCTGGATCAACCCCCTGTTAGCCGGGCTAGGCGTGTGGCTGACTTACCGGCTCGGTAAACGCATCTTTTCGGATTTCGTGGGACTGCTCGCGGCGGGGCTAACTGTCAC
The DNA here is from genome assembly GCA_003105035.1 of Anaerolineales bacterium. NCBI lineage: Bacteria > Bacillati > Chloroflexota > Anaerolineae > Anaerolineales > Anaerolineales bacterium. Next base: position 149,409 of record PQAL01000003.1, read on the forward strand.
TTCACCCTTCTTCCTGATGAACTCGGGCACGCTCCTCTCTCATCCATTAGGATTGGTCTTGAGCGCTGCTTTCACCCTGGGTTGGCTGGGTTCCTTCTGGGATGACAAAGCCACAAAAGAAACGCTTTCTTCCTCGCATGCCAAAAAACAGTGGGCTTATGCGGCACTGTCGGTTTTATCCCTGGGAGGCTTAATGCTGACCCGCCCAATGACCGCCCTGGCAATAGCCATTCTGTTTGGAATTCATGGGGTTTATTTACTGTTCCGGGGCGACGCCCGAACCCGCCTGCGCCTGTTGATTTTTGGATTGGTTGCCATGCTGTTTATCGGCGGCTACCTACTCTGGCAGTACTCGCTGACTGGCAACGCTCTGCTCAACCCCTATACCCTGTGGTGGCCCTACGACCGGGTGGGATTCGGGCCGGGTCATGGGCGAGGTGCTGCCGGCCACACACTAAACATGATCAGGATAAACACCCGTAGCAGCCTGTCTGCGGGCCGCAACGATCTATTCGGTTGGGCTGGTTACTCGTGGATCTTTCTACCGTTCGGTATCTGGGCATCCCGGCGTAATCCAAAGGGATTGCTGATCGGCAGTGTCGCGCTGAGCCTGATCTTGGTCTACATGACCTACTGGATCGGTGCCAGCCTCTTCGGTCCACGGTACTACTACGAAGGTCTATACAGCGCTACGTTGCTTAGCGCAGCCGGTATCGCATGGCTGGCCGGCTGGCCTTACAGCCCTAAAACTGCTTATCTACGCTACCAGGGATGGCGCAAACTACGCCCGCTGCTGGTCACCCTGCTGGTCGGAGTGTTGGTGGTAATTAATCTGGTGGCGTATCTGCCGGCTCGCCTGAGTGCGATGGTTGATTTATACGACATCAGCCATTCGGATCAGGCACTATTCCAGGCATCCTCTGCCCAGGTCCTCACCCCTGCCCTGATCATCGTTCACACCAACTCCTGGACGGAATATGGAGCGTTACTGGACCTTGAGAACCCGGAATTAACCTCTCGGTTCATCTTCGCCTGGAGTGTATCGCCCTCCACCGACGCTGCGTTAGTCCGCGATTTTCCCGACCGTGCCGTGTATCATTACTACCCGGGGCGGTCTACGCAGCTTTACCAAGAACCGCTACCAAAACAAAATTAAATCAGGGAGTTGGAGTTACCTCTGGGGTCACTTCTGGGGGTGTTCCGGTAGGTGTGGGTGTCTCGGTTTCAGGAATGACGGGAGCAGGAGGATTTTGCTGTTGATAGCATTGATCTGCTACATACACCGCAGTGGGCTCAACCTGTGGGCTGGCCAGAAGTGACATATAGGTATCGTACTGCGCCTGCGCATCACACCACTGCCCATTTAAAGCAAACCAATCACCATATCCCAACAAGGCATCCATATAGCGGCTGGAGGCAGTCCAGCCTGAGGCATCCATCAGGTTAGGGGCGGCATTCGCCAGCTGCGAAAAATAATACACGGCCTGGGCCCAATCTACGTCCCAGAAGCTGGCCCCACGGATATATAAATCCGCCCAATCACGCCAGTTACGCGCTTCAGCGTCCAATGGGCCAAAACGCTCAGCTAGGGTGAGGTCGTAATTACCACCTTCCAGGTCATGCATCTGGGAAATTTTATCAATCCCGCGGTTGCGCAGGGCCACAAAGAGCATGCCATCCACTTTCACCGCCAAATAATCCGGGTAGTTCTTGCGGAGCAGCAGGAGTGTGTCAATCGCGCCGGTCCAATCCCGACCAAGCAGCTGGCTCTGTGCCTGCGCGAGCAGGTCATCCCGGCCGCGATAATCGGGCGTTGGCGTCCCGGTTGGCATGGCTGCGAAAGTCGGCGTGGCAGTGATGCGTTGCTGGGTCAGCACATAGGCAAGCTGGTTGGAGGCATCTGGATAATTGGGATCGATCTCAATGATGAATTCAAGCCGCTGGCGCGCCCGGTCAAAATTACCCTGAGCGATATCCTGCTGCGCCAGGATGTACTGGTTGGCAGCCTCACCCGCCACCAGGGTAGACTGGTAACGCTCACGTTCGCTCACTGCTGAGTTATAACCTGCAAATGCACTGCCCCCGGCGATCAAAGCCAGTAACAGCACTGCCACGAATGCCCATAAGATCCATAAGCGCCTGCCCTTGGGTGAACCAGCTGGTGCCTCCGGGATCTCCGGTGGCAGGTTTATCCCCTCATCGCTGAGCGTGGACGGTTGGGTCATATCCATGGATGGCTCGACCACAGCCGGTTGCGTTTCGCCCGGCTCCGGCACTGCAGCCATGGGTTGGGTCGCATCAGGTTCTAGCCCCTGGTTGGTGGGGAGGTCTGCCTGTGAGGGCAGCTCGTTATTTTCAGGTCTCGTGCTCGAGTCAATCATTGCCGAAGTCGGACTAGTTTTATCTGAATTTGAAGATTCCATTCCGCCAATTATACCTCAGTGGATATGACGTGCTCCGCAGGCAGCAAGTTCCATAAATGCGATAATTTCGCTTAGCTTTCCTTCGGCCTACCCAACAGGTCAGCTAATTTGCTCACCTGGGAGGCATGCACCAGGGCGATGATCTCATCCACCGGGGCGAGCTCTGTGTTACCATTTGGCACAATCAGCTGTCCTTTACGGATGACCGCGGCAAAGACACATTGGGGCGGAAGATCGATATCCCTGAGCGTCTTGCCAACCACGACTGCCCGAGGGTCCACCTTTTCTTCCACGATTGAAAATTCGCCCTTGCGCAATTTCATTAAGGTCATCATGTCACCAATGGACATCTCTTCTGCAATCAGCTTAGCCAGGATGTCTGACTGGCATAAAGCCACATCCACACCCATCTCGGGAGTGAACAGCCAGACGTTCTTGGGGTTATTTACCCGGGCAATGATGCGCGGCACCCCAAACTCAAAGCGCCCCAGCGTGGTGATTACCAGGTTGTCTTCATCTTCACCGGTTACCGCAGCCAGCACCTGGGCTTGCTCTATTCCTGCACTTTCCAATACCTTCGGCGAGCTACCATCGCCAGCGATTACCACCTCTTTGGGTAGCTCTTCCCGCAACCTCTCCAGCACAGCCGGACGATCTTCGATCAGAATAATCTTATGACCTCCGCTGATCAATTGCGCAGCGAGCTGTGAGCCCGTTTTTCCACCACCAACAATGATAACAAACATCCTACCCTCCTTCTTCCAACCCTAATAACGTCTTCAATCGCTCCAATGATGAAGCTGCGACCGCTGCATGAACCAGATCGCCTTCCTTGAACTGGCTTCCAAGGGTGGGGATAAACGCCGCTCCCTGGCGAGTAATGGCGATGATACCGATCTCGCTCGACACAGTCAGGTCTCGCACTATCCGGCCTGCCAGCTGTGGTGGTAGCTCGATACTGACCAGGCTCACTTCTCCACTTCCAAAACTGAATTGCGGGTCGAGCTCAGCGGAGGTGAGCAGCTCACGCAGGCGTTCGGCACCCCAGGTGGTGGAAGAGATGGTCAGCATGCCCAGGCGGCGATAGATTTCAGCCCGTTGAGGGTCAAATAAGCGCGCCACAACCCTTGGCACGTGAAAAATATTATGGGCGATGCGGGCGGCTACGATATTGGCATTATCGGAAGAGCTGGCAGCCGCAAATGCATCCGCCTGTTCGATACCCGCCCTGACCAAAACATCCCGGTCAAATCCCACACCAACCACTTTTTGCCCCTTGAAACCCGGCCCCAAGCGCTCCAACGCACTGGCCTCATAATCAATCACCGCCACCTGGTGTCCCTCATCCACGAGCAGGCGGGCCAGTTGTTCGCCCACCCGACCGCACCCCATCACAATAATCTTCATATTTCCTCCTTGCTGATATTCGTGTTGATCACCTGATGAACAAAACGTTCACGGAAACGGAACAGCATCTTCAATATCCAATCCATACCATAGATAACAACTGGGAAAATGACCAGTCCAATCCAAATAATTGGCGGAATGGGCACATTCCCAAACAGCTCTGCCAGTGGTTTAAAATAGATCAAGCCAATGAGAATCACCAGATCAATCGCTATGCCACGCAGCAAGGTTGGGTTGCTCAGCCAGCCCAGGTAGCGCCCGCGATTACGCTCAGTCCGGCAGGCAAATGCGTTGCCAACCTGGGCCATGACCACCCCAGCATAAAACACCGTCATCGCCAGGCTGTTCTGGGATTCGTGCGGAATATGCGAGAAGACCTGGTCGTGCAAAGGTTGCAGATATGCGATATCCAGCCCGTTATTGATAAAGAAAAAGGCAGCAAAACACAGCAAGGCTTCGAGTAACCCCAACCACAGGAATGCCCGCCGGAGCAATCTACCGTCTACCAGAGGTTGGGTCTTCGGCCTCGGAGGGCGCTGCATGACATCCGGCTCGGGGTTCTCGCTTCCCAAGGCCAGAGCCGGGAACAGGTCAGTTCCCAGGTCAATCGCCAGGATCTGCCTGACACCCAGAGCAAGGGGCATCACTGCCGGTGACAGCAGGGCCGTCAGGATGAACGGCAGGATCTCGGGCACATTGCTGGAGAAGATATAGGTGGTAAATTTCCGCAGGTTGTCGTATACCGTCCGGCCCTCTTCAATCGCCTGGGCAATAGTTGAGAAGTTGTCATTGGTAAGGATGATATCGGCAGCTTCCTTGGCAACATCCGTACCGACCAACCCCATAGCCACCCCCACATCTGCCTTACGTAGGGCAGGGGCATCATTGACTCCATCGCCGGTCACTGCCACCACATTACCGCGTGATTGGAAAGCGGCCACCAAGCGGAGCTTGTGCTCAGGTGCCATACGCGCAAAAATCACTTCCTTGTCCAGCATTCCCTGGATCTCGAAATCGTTGAGCTGCTCAAATTCTGCCCCGGTGAGGATCAATGGGTTGGATGTCGTGAGCATGCCAATACGCCGAGCCAGCGACTCGGCTGTCAGCCCATAATCCCCCGTGATCATTACCATGCGCACGCCTGCCTTACGGCAAGTGTTCACCGCTTCAGTGACTTCCGGCCGCGGTGGGTCCATCATCGCCATCAAGCCCAGGAAGACCAGGTTCGTCTCAACCCTATCAAGTGAATAACTCCCTACGCGAGGCGGCAGTTCCTGGTAAGCCAGGGCTAATACCCGCAGGGCATTACGTGCATAATCATCATTTGCCGATAGGATATGGTTACGCCAGGTATTATCGAGGGGAATAACCTCGCCATGCATCCGAATATATGTACATAGCTGCAGCACTTCCCGTGGAGCACCTTTAATGAACGCTACTTGCTGTCGGGCAGCGATTTCTGTAAACGCCTCGTCTGGCCGGCTCACCTGGTGAATGGTGCTCATCCGCTTACGCCGGGCATCGAATGGGATCTCATGAATGCGTGGCAGGGTTTTGCTCACCGTTTCCTGCTCCAGGCCAGCTTTCATGGCTACCACACGCATAGCCGCCTCAGTCTGGTCACCCAACACGGTCCATTGCGGATGGTCGGGGGCTGGAGGGTTCAAACGCGAGTTGTTGCACATCAGGGCTGCGATGAGCAATGCCTGCAGGTCCTTCTCGGTTGCCGGGCTGCCCGGATTAGGGATAAACTCTCCCTTTGGCTCATATCCGGTCCCGGTTACAACGAGTGGTTTCCCACTCACCCACATCTGCCTGACGGTCATCTGATTTTGGGTCAGGGTGCCACTCTTATCGGTGCAGATGACAGATACATGCTCCAGGGTTTCCAAGATGGACAGTTTCTTCACCAGCACACCCTTCTGAGCCAGCCGCTGCACGGCGGCAGCCAGTGAAAGGGTGACCGTGGCAGGTAGACCTTCTGGGATAGCAGCTACAATGATGCCGAGAGCCAGAATAAATGCCTCATTCATGCCTAGTTTGACATCGATTGTGCCCACTGCAAAAACGATCACGCCCAGGCTTAAAGCAATTATAGAAATAATTCGCGTCAGGCGCGACATCTCCTGTTGCAGACGGCTGGGTTCTTCACGAACAGCCTGAGTGAGACGCACGATGCGGCCGAACTGGGTCAGCATGCCGGTGGCATACACCACCGCCCGGCCTGTCCCTGAAACCACCGATGTGCCTGCGAAGATCAGGTTTGGTCGTTCCACCTCGCTGATGCCCTCACGCAGGGAGGCGTCCGCAGTTTTTCGTGCCGGCACCGCCTCGCCGGTGAGCACCGCATTATTGGCGCGCAGACCATATTCTTCCACCACCCTGGCATCCGCCGGGATATTATCGCCCTCTGCCAGGACTAATAAATCACCTGCCACCAGCTCACTGGCAGGCACTTTCACCTCAACCGCATCGCGTACCACTCTGGCAAAACTGGGCAACAGGTGTTGCAGCGCGGCCGTAGCCTGTTCAGCGCGGTACTCTCTCCAGAACGAGAAGCCGGCATTCACCAATACCACGATCCAGATGATCACCCCCAGGGTGGGTTCACCCAGCCATAAGGCGATCCCGCCAGCCAGCCATAATAGCAGTGCCATAGGATGGGTAATGAATCCCAATATTTTTCTTCCAATAGGCTGGCGGGGCATCTCCGAAATCTGGTTGCTGCCGTAGAGCGAGCGGCGCTCCTCCACTTCGTGGGTGGTCAAACCATCGGGGCAGGTTTCCAAAGAAGCATAGACTTCGGAAACAGGGAGCGTATAGATGGGGTCGGAAACCATAAGACAATCGCTATGCGCTGTAAACGCATAGCGATTGTATCATAACGACTGAATTGCTAAATTATCTCGAGATCGAACGTCAGGGAAGATGGCCTTCGGGGGCTGGGGCAGTTTCCTTAGGTTTCCCACCCAGGTGAGGCGCAGGGGTCGGTTGCAGATATTTTACCAACAAGGAAGGCGAATCCGGATCGTCTGAATGAACCGCATGATCGTAATCACCCGCCGGGATAGGCTGTTCGTACCGCAACGGCCGGCGCACACCGAGAAGCTCAAAGAATCGTGAGATTAGCACCAGCACAGAATAGCGGTATTCCTGCATCTTCAAGGACTGCCATTCAACGATAGAGCCCATCGAACCTTGCACACGCGCCTTTTCCCTTACAATACGATGGATCTGCCTTGGGTCACGCTGTCCAATAGGAGAAATCAACAAGGTGTTCGCTGCTACAACCAGAACGCTGAATGAGATCAGCACCACCCATCCGCCTTCAGTCCACTTTCCAATGATTTGCCCAACAAATACGATGGCAGCTAACACGGCCGCGAATCCTGCTGCCCGGCTGCCCCATAGGCGTGCTCTACCCGTATGTGTGGCAAGGATATGCTTTCGAATAGCCAGCCCCATCACCATAATTGGCATAAACACGCCTACGCCATAGTATGGCACCGCCAGGGTGGTCTTCCCGCGCACCAAGAACTGGATAATCACCGCGACGATGAAGCCGGCAGTCACAGAACGTGTGAACGTGCCCTGCGAATTACGGTAGACAACCACCTCGGGGATTTCTCCGATAGCAACATCTCGCCAGGCGGTTGCCTGCAAATCCTGGAAGGCGGTCATCGAGGCTGCAGCCAGGAGTGCTACTGCCAGGATTTGATATGCCCAAAACAAGATCTGCCCACCAGGGAGCTGGTTGAAACCGATAAATGCCAGGTTGCCAACCAGGGTGCGCCCCAAAGTTCCATCAAAGACATTGAAACGGATCGCAAACGATGCCAGCATCAGGGTGGTTATGCCACCATAAAACAAGAAAGAAGTCTGGACGAATCTTCCAATGCCCGATTTACCGCTGTAAAACTCCCATAATTTCTTGAGACGCGGTAATCGTCTCTTCCCCCAGCGAACAATACCAGCATCTTCATTCTTCACGAACTGGATGCCATTAGACATGGCTTCCAGGCCGCTGAGAGCTACCAGTCCTTTCATGGAAGCGGTCAGCATATGATAGGCGGCTTGTCCCAGCGTGGCTGGCCTAATCGCTTCAGTGGTTACCACCGCCGCGACACCCCGGAAATTGGCAGCGACAAGGCCTCCAAATAGTGTGATGGTTAACAGGATAAATATACTTAACATGATAAATACAACCCGGGCTGATTCACCCCTCCCACGGATCGTCAGCCACCAAGTTACTGCTGCCAGGGCTGCCCCGATGGCAAAGTGCCATACCCAATGGATATCATATTTTCCAAGGATGGAAAGTAGCTGGTCGACACCCGACAGGGATGACACAACAATGGTAAATATATAGTCCTGGATCAATACAACTGCTACGATCAGGCTTAGTGCAGGAGTCAAATAACGCATGGAAGCAGTATAAGACCCACCTCCTTCATTGAAGGTGCCCAGCGAATACATGTAGAGAGCCCCAAAAACCGCGTTTGCGAGGGCAATGACCGCCACAGCTATATACCCATAGCGTTGCAGACCATATGGATGAAGGGCACTCATCATCTCACCGGTGGCGTAGAAGAAAGAGGTGAAATAATCCACCCCGAAAAGCGCCACTGCCGCTAATAAGCCAATTTGCCCCGCGCCATGAACGTGGGTATCCTCAGCCCGTTCTCGTGGCGAGAGCTTCCATGAAAAGTAGACAATAACCAATAGAAGACCAATAGAAATCAACATGTATTTTTACCTATCTGAGAAAAGCTAGCTCAAGGGAATGTAATTCTGTTAAGAGATGTCTACGGGTAGTAATGCTCAAACAATCATCCTGAGCCACCTTGATTTGTTGCTCACGTGCAGCTAAAACCGCAAAGGCAGGAATAAACATAATCCAGCCAGAAGGGATAACTGTGAATTCATAATTATCAATAGAATTTTTCTTGTCATTGAAATATGGTAACCTGAGACTTAACCCCCGATCCAATCTATGGTCTGCTGCCCTTCTTTGGATATTCTTGATGATCTCATGAGTTTGGTAAGCAGCCAGTGCGCGCCCCTGGTTTACCATCTGCCCAAGGATTCCGTAATGTTTTTGCTGCCAGGCTTCATCAGCAATCATAAATGGAGCAATTTGGACCGCCTGTTCCAGGAGAAGCAGATATTTTTGTAACGAAGCAATATAGGCCTGTGCCTCTTGGATGCTGTTCAACAATAGCTTGCCCTGTTCGTCAAAGGCCACCCATTTTGGCAGGAAGAAACGATTCGCTGCTTCCACATAGGGTGCAGCAATTCTGTCTACTACTACAGCAGCCAAGGTTTCATGAGTAAGTACAGATCTCTGAGCAGTACTTTTCCGCTGAGCGTCCTCATGAACTGGTTGATTGGGAATGTCGTCTCCTTCTAAGATGGCATACGTCACCGATTTTCCGGCCGGAAGCAAGCGGTAGATGATATGATAAGCAATCGCATAGCGTAACAGCCCTGCCGCGATGGATATTGCCACATCCGTTGAATGCTCAAGCGCAGAAAGTCTTTGAACAATTGCATTGCATAGATCGAATTGCAACCAAGGGGCATGCAGTCCGCCTACACTTTGCTCTCGGTGGTCAGCAGGTATCCTCTCAACACGATCCATCGTCTCCATGGTAGGACTGAAATACACCTGGTCTGGAAGGGCAAAACGAACGCGGTAGTTTCCTTGCGTGATGGCCTCAGCCACGGATATAGCCTGCAAAAGTAAATACTGCTGCTGCAGCACCGGTTGGATTTGGAATAATTGCTGATAGGCCTCATATTCCAGACGTAACCGGCTGGTCGAGCTTTCTGATAGCCCCGATGCAGATAATTCTAATAACAGGGACTGCTCTATCATAAATTTCTCCTTCCGTAGGAAAACCAAGCATACGATTCCGACATTATTATTGTAGTGAACTGAAATAAAATGGGGACAAAATTATTGAGCAAAGGTGTTAAAAAATAATTAAGACCTTCTCCGACACGAGAAGGTCTTAAATATGTTTAGAGGAAGTGATTTCTAAAGCTTAGGGATATCTTCGTCCCCAGGAGCTGTGTCTTTGGGCTTTCCACCCAGGCGAGGCTCTTCCCTTTTATCATCCAGGTATTGTTCTAAGAGGGAAGGGATGTCTTCCTCTTCCGATTGGATGGCTTCTTCATACTCTCCTGCAGGCACAGGCGGCTCAAACCGGGCTGGCCGGCGCACACCAAACAACTCGGCAAAGCGTGCAATGCCAATCAGCAACTGGTAACGGTATTCCTGTGTGCGTAATGATTGCCATTCGACAATATTGCCCATAGGCCCTTGGACCCGAGATTTGTCACGAATGATGCGATGGATCTGGCGCGGATCACGATACCCGGCAGGTGACAACAAGATGGCGTGTGCAATCAAGATTAAAACGCTGAGTGAAATTAGTACTACCCAGCCGCCTTCAGCCCATTTACCGACAATCTGACCCACAAATATCAATGCTGCTAACACAGCAGCAAGAGTTGCCCCCAGGCTCCCCCAAAAGCGCGCCTTTCCAATTGCGGTTTTCAGGATATGCTGGCGGATTGCCAGCCCCATCGCCATGATTGGCAAGAATACGCCCACACCATAATACGGCACAGCCAAACTGACATTGCCGCGCACCAATAATTGGATCAAAATTGCCGCCAGGGCAGCCGCCGTCACCGGGCGTGTAAAGGTTCCTTTTGGATTTCGGTATACGACCACTTCAGGAATCTCTCCAATAGCTACATTCCGCCAGGCCATGGCTTGCAGGTCCTGGTAGGCTGTCATCGAAGCTGAAGCCAACAATACAACCGCCAGGATTTGGTAAGCCCAGAATAATATTGTTCCTCCAGGAATCTGTCCAAAACCGATAAAGGAAAGGTTCCCAACAAGACTTCGTCCATTGATACCATCAAAGACATTGAAGCGTATCGAGAAATAGGTCAACAGCAAGGTCGTCAGACCACCATAGAACAAAAATGAGGTTTGAACAAACCTGCCAATACCCGATTTTCCGCCGTAGAAATTCCAAAGCTTGTTGAGGCGGGGCAGGCGCTTTTTGCCCCACTTTACCAGGCGCACATCGTCATTGATAACAAATTGAATGCCATTTGACATGGCTTCCAAACCGCTTAATGCCACCAGGCCTTTCATGGAGGCGGTTAACAGGTGGTAAAAAGCCTGGCTGAGCGTCACCGTTTGGGTGGGTTCAACGGTTTTCGCCGCCTCCGTTAGAGGATTTGCAATGATCAAGCCAACTGTCATTGCGATGGTCAGCAGGACAAAAATCCCTAACATGGTGAACACCACCTGGGCAGACTCACCCCTGCCGCGGATGGTCAGCCACCAAGTGACACCTGCCAGGCTGGCACCGATGAGGAAGTGCCAGAACCAGGGGATGCCCGTGGCATTTCTCAATGAAAGCAGCTGGTCAACCCCCGACAGGGTAGACACGACGATGGTAAAGATATAATCCTGGATTAATACTACTGCCACAATCAGGCTCAATGAAGGCCCCAAATACCGCATGGCTGCAGTAAAAGATCCCCCCCCTTCGTTGAAAACCCCCAACGAATACATGTACAGCACTCCAAACACAAAGTTCGCCAGGGCAATCACTGCCACGGAGATATAGGCATATTTTTGCAAGCCGTATGGGTGTAAGGCGGTCATCATTTCCCCTGTGGCATAAAAGAACGAGGTGAAATAATCCACGCCAAACAACGCAACCGCAGCGAGCAAACCAACCTGCCCGGCGCCATGGACATGTGCATCTTCTTCTTTCTCCCGCGGTGCAAGCCGGTAGGAGAGAAAGATGATTACTGCAAGGAGGATGATAGAAAAAAACATGGTCGGATTATAAATACACCAATCTGGTCATCAGGGATGGAATTACTTTGTAAATGCCTTTTCGAGGATATTTAGCAGTTGCAGCAAGTGATGCCGTGTTGATTGGCTCAGTCTTGTGTCCTGCGCAATCTTGGCTTCCTGTTCGCGAGCTGCCCGCACTACAAAGGCGGGTACGAACATGATCCTGCCGGCTGGGATGACTTCGAAGTTATAACTTTCCATCGTCAAGGTCTGGTCGTTGAAGTAAGGCAGGCTAAGGCTTAATCCACGATTCAGGTCATGCGCCGTGGCACGTTTCTGTATCGTCTGGATGATCTCCTCCACATCATAGCGTGCCAATGCGCGGCCCTGGTTCACCAGCTGACCAAGGATGCCATAGCGCTTGCGTTGATACTCTTCATCCGCAACCATGTATGGGGTCAGCCCTACCGCGGCATGTAACACCAATAAGTATCGTTGCATGGAGGCGATGTCCGCTTCAGCCTCGCTCACGCTACCCACCAGCAAATGACCTTCGTCATCAAAAGCCACCCACTGTGGCAGGTAAAAGCGCCGGGCTGCCTCCACATATGGGACTAATAACTCTCCCCGCCCTGCTTCAAGACGATTTTCTTCTGCTGCAATCGCATCTGTGGAAGCGGTAATGGCCGATTCAGGCTCTAATTTCCTCTTCTCCGGAATATTGGGGATTTCTTCTCCTTCCCCAGCGGTGTAATGCACCGACCGGCCGGCTGGCAGCATGTTGTGAACCATGTGCCCAGCGATGGCATGGCGGAGAAGCCCTGCGCTCACCGAAACAGAGCGGGTGGAAGATTGTTCCAATTCACTCAGTCTCAGCCGTAGGGCTGTGCGCAGATCGGTGCGCATCAGCCGGTCCATCAACCCCCCAGTCATTTGCTCGCGCGACTCATTGGGTACTACAGCAGGTTTTGCCTCGGCATCTTTCTGAAGCACCACCCGGTCTGGAAGGGTAAAACGCACTTGAGGCAAGCCTTGGATGATGGCTTCAGCTACAGACGAGGCTTGCGTTTCCAGAAAACGCTGTACCAGGGGTGGTTGTGCCTGGAATAGCTCCTGGTAACCCAAATACTCTTGCTTTAACTGGCTGACGGCGTCGTTTTCTAAACCAGGGTATCGATTTTCTGATTTCGTGGATTGAGCCTGTTTTGCCATGACTTCTCCCAAATTACCAATTTTCTCCTCTTATCTTATCTCAAATCTTGCTCATCCGCAATGAAACGATAGCCGATTCCTGGTTCATTGCGAATAACTTGGGGATGATCTGGATCGATCTCCAATTTCTTGCGCAGCTGGCGGATATATACCCGCAGGTATTCCACGCGGTCAGATTCTGCCGGGTCCCACACATGTGATAGGATGGATTGGTTGGTCAACACCCGCCCGGCGTTGGCTGCCAGGTATGCCAGCAGCTTGAATTCCGTGGCTGTTAATTTAATTTCTTCACCATCCCGCTGAACTGTGTGCATCGCCAGGTCGATCACCACCGGGCTGGCATGGATAATCTGGTTATTCTGCGGGCCGAGTGTCTGTGCGGAGTGGCGGAGAGCCACGCGGATGCGCGCCAGCAACTCTTCGATACCAAATGGTTTTGTCAGGTAGTCATCCGCTCCTTTGTCGAGGGCAATAACTTTATCTCTCTCGCTTTCCCGCACCGATAGAATGATGATCGGTACCCGGGTCCATTCGCGCAGGCGGGCACACACCTCAACCCCATCCATATCTGGCAGGCTGAGGTCGAGTATGACCAGGTCTGGTGGTTGCGCGGCTGCCATAGCCAGCCCCTCCTCGCCCCGGCTGGCCACGCTCACTTTGAATTGTTTGGCAGTCAGGATGGTGCGTAACGCCCGCAAAATCTGCGCTTCATCATCGATCACAAGAATATGCGGTTGGGTGGTCATTCGTCAATCAGCTCCGGTTTAATATCATGAGAGAACCCTTCCCATGTCAGTGGTAAGGTGAAGTTGAAAGCAAAACCCAGCTCAATGTTTTCTGCCCAGATATGCCCCCCATGCGCTTCTACGATCCCTTTGCAGATGCTCAATCCCAAACCAGCTCCGGTTACCTTGTCCGCTGCAGTCACCCGATGGAATTTATCAAAAATGCGTTCGAGATCATCCTGCGGCACCTGTGGACCCTGGTTACTTACCCTCACTTGGAGCATATCTCGTCTCGTCTGAAATGCGTGGAGGCGTATGGTGGTGCCTTCAGGTGAATACTTTACCGAGTTGCTTATCAAGTTGATGAAGACTTGTTCGATCTGAAAATAATCTACAGGCAACAACGGCAAATCTGATGAGACATCAATTTCTACGTGATGCTTCTCGATCTTGGTTTTCATCCGGTCGAGGGCACTCGATAAGATCTCAGCCAGTGAATTCCAGCTGCGCTCCGGCTTCATGGCCCCGGCCTCAATACGCGACATATTGAGCAGGTTTCCTACCAGCTGGTTGAGATGGTCGGTTTCCTCTTCGACTGCTGCCAACAGATCCTTGCGCCCTTCGCTGTCCCATTCCACAGTTTCGCTACGCAGGCTGGTGACTGCCGCTTTAATCGTCGCCAATGGAGTGCGAAGTTCGTGTGAGACAGACGACAGAAGAGATGATTTAAACCGGTCACTCTCTTCCAGCAACCGCGCCCGTGAGGCTGCCTGCGAGAGGCGCACCCGTTCCAGAGCCAGCACTCCCTGGCTGGCGAAGGTGTTCAACAGGCGCTCTTCTGATGTCCCTAATTTGGAATCTTCCCTCCAAACTTTTATCTCTCCCATAAACCCCCGCATAGACTGCAAGGGAATGATCATCATGGGAGCATGCTCTGCTTCCGGATTTATTTGAGAGCGGTCCTCCAGCCTAACATGCCGGGCGGGAACTTCGTTGGATGCCTCAATAACGATATCCACCCGCTGGGCATGTAAGGTGATCAAGGTTTGTTCAGCCAGGGCAGAGATGATTTCTTGTTCGTCCTGCAAACCCGCTAAAAGCATAATGAGCTCATACAGGTGAATGGCTTCATGTTCTCGAGCAGTCGCTTCAGCCAGGCTTTTACTGACCCTGCCAACCAGCTGGCCGATGGTGATGGACACGCCTAAGAAGACGATCAGCACCAGCAAGTCTTGCGTCCGGTGCACCACTAATGTGTAGTAAGGCGGCACAAAGAAATAATTTAATGCTAAAAAAGAGGTTACGGCAGCCAGGGCCCCTGGCCACAATCCCCATAGCAGCGAACAGATAACTACCGGGAGCAGGTATAGCAGCGAAAGGACGGTATGGTCCTGCCCACTTTCGCTCCGAAGAGGGATGAAGATGACGGTAAAAACCGCAGTCATAAGGATGGAGAGCAGATACTCTAGTCCTGGGGGTTTATTTATTTTGGTAAAGGGGAACATGCGCATCATCCGGATAATTATAACTTCACGGGCATAAACCTGTTCCATTATTGCCTGGCATTGTACTGCCTCTCAGGTTTAAACCGTGAATCTGTAAATTTGTAAACGGATTGATACGGATAAGGGTATAATTTCAACGATGCCTGACTTTCATTTCTACCACCTTATTGAAGTACGCTATGGAGACTTGGACCCACAGGGGCATGTCAACAACGCGAAATTTCTAACCTATATGGAGCAAGCCCGCGTTTTTTATCTCAAGCATTTAAAACTTTGGGAGGGGGGTTCATTTTTAAATATTGGCATCATCCTGGCGGATGTTCAGATCACATTTCGCAAGGCGATCGAGTTTGGTGATCAGGTTCGGGTGGGCGTATGCATCGCGCGCATTGGCACCAAGAGCATGACCTCGGAGTACCGTATCGAGGATGCCCGTGATTCGAGTGAATATGCCAGTGGCTCGAGCGTCTTGGTGGCGTATGACTATCCCAACAAACGCTCCGTGGTAATACCAGAAGATTGGCGTAAGTCTATCCAGCATTTTGAAGGCATGCTTGAGAAGTAACTGGTGGTTATCATCCTGAAATCCAATTGAATAAGTAAAGGGGTGAACCAGATTATCAAACACGACAATAGTTGAGCCACGGAGCTTACGCATGTCTCTTCCCCAGATCGATACTGAATTTTTATTAAATTTCCTCTCTGGAATATTACGCACCCCAAGCCCGACCGGCTTGGCAGATCCTGCAGTTGCTTATACAGAACAAGCATTCAAATCTTTTCCTGATCTGGCTCTCACACGCAACCGTAAAGGAGCCCTGATTGTCACCTGGAAGGCTACCAAGAACGAAAGCCCCCGTACCCTCACCGCACATGTGGACACCCTGGGTGCCATGGTAAAGCAGATCAAGCCTAATGGCCGCTTGATGCTGACCAAGATTGGTAGCTTTGCCTGGAATACCATCGAAGGAGAGGGCTGCACAGTCTTTTGCAACCAGGGTGAGCCTGTGCGTGGATCCATCTTATTCGAACTAGCCTCAGGGCATGTACACGGGAGCAAGGTCAACGAGAGCAAGCGAGATGATGAAAACATGGAAGTGCGCCTTGATGCCCGGACAAATAATAAGGACGAGACAGGTGCATTGGGAATTCGGGTGGGAGATTTTATCGCTTTCGATCCGCGCGTTGAAATCACCAATGGATTTGTTCGCTCACGCCACCTGGATGATAAAGCCAGTGTAGCCTGTCTTATCACCGCGGTTAAGGCACTTCATGATGCAGGCTTGAAACCAGCACAAACCACCTATTTTCATTTCAGTAATTACGAGGAAGTCGGTCACGGTGCAGCTGTGGGGATACCTGCCGATACAGTCGAGCTTTTGAGTGTTGACATGGCTGCTGTCGGCGAAGGTCAGACATCAGATGAGTTCCACGCAACTTTATGCGTTAAGGATTCGGGGGGGCCATACCATCACGGTTTTAACCAAAAACTTCGCAATATGGCAGAAGCGCATGGTATCCCTTATAAGGTGGACATCTACCCATACTATGGATCCGATGGGGAAGCATTCTGGCGCGCAGGGGGTGATGTAGCAGTCGCTCTGATTGGCCCTGGGGTAGATGCATCCCATAATTACGAACGCACCCACCTGGATGCACTGGTAGCCACCACCCAATGGGTGATGGCATATATACTTTCCTGAGAGGATGTAGTTCTCTGGTGGAGGCTGTTTTTCGAAAGGGTTTGATCATATCTTTTGATCAAGCTTATAGTCATAACCAAGCGATCCATGCGTAATCAAAATTCTCAAAGAAGGCCCATATGCCAGCTTCTTCCTATCCATTTTTAATCGATGCCACCCTCCCACCCGTTGCGCTTTCTGCAGTGCCGGCCATTGCCCAAGCGGCCGAAGCGATGGGCTTTAATGCCCTGTGGTCTACCGAAACGATGCACGACCCCTTCCTTCCCGGAGCCCTGATCGCTGAACACACCCAGAAGATCCACTTCGGGACGGCAGTCGCCATTGCCTTTGCCCGCAGCCCGGCTAATCTGGCTTATACCGCCTGGGACCTGGCCCAAGCTTCGGGAGGCCGCTTTATCCTGGGGTTGGGTACGCAGGTCAAGGCACATATCGAACGGCGCTTCGGCATGCCCTGGCCTGCTTCGGTAATTGGTCACTTGCGCGAGCAGATCGAGGCAGTGCGTGCATTTTGGTCCACCTGGCAAACCAACCAGCCACTGAATTACCGCAGTGAACAATACCGGCTCAACCTGATGTCGCCCTTTTTCAACCCGGGGCCGATCAAGCACCCTGATATCCCCATCTACATCGCCGGTGTCAATACCGGGTTAGCCAGGCTGGCTGGTGAAGTGGCCCAGGGATTCCATGCTCATCCATTTCACACCACCCGTTACCTGCGCGAGGTAATCCTGCCTGCGGTGGAGCAAGGGATCGCCAGGGCTGGTCGGCAAAAATCGGAGGTGTGTGTCTCCACCTCTGCATTCGTGGTGACATCACCGGAAGAACAGGCTTTTGTGCGCGCCCAGATCGCCTTTTATGCCTCCACTCCTTCCTATCGGCCCGTGATGGCCCTACACGGCTGGGACGACATAGCTCACCAGCTCTCGGCGCTGGCTGCCAGGGGCCAGTGGGTGGATATGGCGGACTTGATCAGCGATGATATCCTGGATGCGTGTGCGGTAATTGCCCCAGCTGCCGATCTCCCCGCTGCCCTGGCTGAACGGTACAGCGGGCTGGTGGGTCAGCTTGGTATCTATATTCCCTTTAAGCCCGGCGAGCGTGATGCTTTTTGGAAACACTTGCTACAAGGCGGATAATCCTTAATGAATGATGGAAGACGAAGCCGATTTTACAAAACTGCGTAATCGCATGGTTACCGAGCAAATCGTCTCGCGTGGCATCCACGATGAGCGTTTGTTGGATGCCCTTCGTCAGCTGCCTCGCCATTGGTTCGTTCCGGAAGAGTATGCCCACATCGCCTACACCGACGGCCCACTGCCGATCGGTCGTGGCCAAACCATCTCACAACCCTATATTGTTGCCTTGATGACCGAGTTACTCGGATTACAAGGCGATGAAAACGTCCTCGAAGTGGGGACAGGCTCAGGATACCAGTCAGCATTGTTGGCCTTGCTGGCGCGCCAGGTTCACACCATTGAGCGTCATGCTTCCCTGGCGGAGAATGCCATCAATGTGATGGAAAAGCTGCATATTACCAATGTGATCATTCATATTGGTGATGGCAGCCTCGGTCTCCCAGATTATGCTCCATACCAGGCCATCATGGTCACCGCTGCAGCCCCGCGTGTACCCCAGCCGTTGTTCGATCAGCTGGACGAAAGCGGCTGTCTGGTTATCCCTGAAGGCGGGCCTGGTGGGCAGATGCTCGACTGCTGGCACAAGGAGCAAGGAGATTTGATCCAGGAGCATATCGCTCCAGTAGCTTTTGTGCCTCTACGCGGAAAGCATGGCTGGAAGGAAAATAATTGGGGAATTTTTTAAGCCAATGTGGGTCTGGCTACCTAATCGAGGTCCGGCAAGAATCCGTCCACTGCAGGGTGTGATTCTCCATAGAGCGCAAAGCTGAGGCGGTGAACAGGGCATGCCCCCAGGCGCTTCAAGGCGGCACGATGTTCAGCTGTTCCATATCCCTTGTGGGAGGCAAAACCATATTCGGGGTAGGAAATGTCAAGCTCTCTGAGGAGGGCATCTCGGGTTGTCTTTGCCAGGACGGATGCCGAGGCGATGCTCAAGGACCGGCAATCTCCCTTGATTAAGGCGGTCTGCGGAATGGAAATATCGGGAAGGAATAAATAGTCCAATAGCAGGTGCAGCGGGGTTGTACTCAAGGCCGCCAATGCGCGGCAAGCTGCCAGCCGGGTGGCAGGTAAAATTCCTAGCTGGTCGATCTCCTCGTTGGTCGCGGTACCCACCCCCCAGGCAAGGGCGTGCTGGATGATCTTGGCCCTGGCCACTTCTCTTTGGGCGGCGGTCATCTGTTTTGAATCACGCACCCCGCTCAATTGCCGGGTCACTGTCTCATCCTGTGGCAGGATCACCGCTGCCGCAGCCACCGGGCCGGCCAGCGCTCCCCGCCCGGCTTCATCGATGCCAGCCACCCAGGTGAGGCCTGCCTGCCATAACGCCAACTCAAAGGATAGATCGGGCTCGGCTGGGAGCAGAGAAGGATCAAATGCTGGCATGAGTACGATTGTAAACGCCGCGCAGGGCATTCAGGCGGATGGTGAGCAGGTCGAGGCCCATCTTGAACGAATCGCGCGCCACACTGATCTTGCTGTGCGGATTGTAATACCAGGGAATAGGCACCTCGACTACTTGGTATCCGATAAGCCTGGCGATGAACAGGATCTCCACATCAAACGACCATCCATCTAAGGTTTGGCGCCTGAAGACATCTTCTACTACCGAAGCCTTAAAACACTTGAAGCCACATTGGGTATCTTGCAGCCCTGGAAGAGCCACGGTGCGGATCAAGCCATTATAAATTCGCCCCACAAAGTGCCGGTAATATGGTTCGTTATACCTGATCGCCCCTGGTGCTTCGCGGGAAGCAATAGCGATGTCATATCCATCCAGGTGAGGCGGGAGGAAACGGTTAATTTCACTTACCGGCATGGAAAGGTCGACATCACACATGAACCGGTATTCACCGTGCGCATCCAGCATGCCTTGCCTTACCGCAATCCCCTTCCCACTCTGGTTATTTTGAAGGACTCTCAATTGTGAATTGGCTATGGCAAACTCTGAAGCGATTTGGAAAGTTTTATCGGAACTGCCATTCTCAACCACCAACACTTCAGTGCGGTATGGCTGTGCGGTGATAAACTCAAATACCTGCCGCAAGGTATCAGGCAGGCGTGCTTCTTCATTATGAGCCGGGATAATTAATGACAAAAAAGGTGCTTCCAGATGACCCAACCTTTAAAAAATATTCAATGCATACAGGATTGCACCTAATAATACCACGATGGTTAATCCCAGGAGGACTGCCAGGATGGTCCATTGCGCCTTAGTGAACTTGAGCTTCTTCTCCACCGGGGGCAGCGGTAATTCTGCCGGCAAGGGGAGGTCGGGTAAAGTCAGCGGAGCCTTCTCCTCCTCAACGAATAGATCCTTGCCAAAAAAGTCCTCTCCCTCACCCAGGGGGATAGCTTTTTCAGGATCCGCCAGGAGCTCCAATGCATCCGTTAGATAATTAATTTCGGTTGGATTAAGGACTTCCTGGCTGTTGAACATGCTGTCAATCAGACTGTCAACGCCATCCATCAACACCATCCGTATGCCAGGGTTGCTGGTTTCAATATGCACACCCGGGTTGGCAAAAATTAATATTGGTGTGATTGCCGGGTGGGATTTTCCTAGCTTTTCCAGGATTTCACCCAGCTTCTGGGCATACTCCCTGCTTTGCTTGATCAAATTAGGGCGTCCAGGCCCAAATCGATGGGTTGTCTTATTTAATTCCCACCACGACTCATCCTTTGCCCTGAAAAAACCCTGCACAGGACTGATATTCAAGACAAACATACCTGCGGGACCAACCAGGATGGTCGGAAATCTCACACCCCTGGCTTCCAGCTCCAGATGGTGAAGCATGATGAAGCGATTATCCAACCCCCGCATGAAGCGGGCCACCACCGCAGCTTCAGCCTGTTCGTCAATTTTTCCGCTCTGGAAAAACCCTTTAATTTGACCAACCAGCTTTCCGGTGAAGTCTTTATCGGATGGTTTTTGGGTAGGCTCGATCAGTTTCATGGATGCACTCCGTCATATACATTGCCCTTGGTGGATACAGACATGAGGTGCAAGCTGGATGCCAGGTAGTCAGCCATCAGCTGCAGGTTATCCATCAAAACACCTTGGTGATAGGCTTCCAGTTGTTCGAGGGCAATATGTGAGAATATCTCCTCCTGCATCCTTTCTTTTGATCCCAAAAGCGCGTAATACGCAGGCGGAGAGATACCCTGGCGGGATGATAAAACTTCCACCGATTGGATAGCAGCTCCTTCACACAGCTGCGTGCAGACAAAATCCCGCCATTCTTTCAAGTGTTGATCCTGGATGAATGGCAGCCAGTGGTCGGGGCTCACCCTGGCTAATCCTGTATCCAGGCCGGAAGGTAATCCGGGTTGGATTTGTAGATCCAGGTAGGCGCGTAGAACGTTATGATAATATAGCCGCTCAGAAAAGGAGCCCCAGGAGCATCGCGGACCGAAGATGGGGAGGAATATATCCTTTACCCAAATCCAATCTGCCTGCAAGTGACATAAATAACCTGCCAGGAAGGCTGCATGCGCTTGACTGAGCTGATCACCCTCAGCTATTTGTGGATATTCCTCCAGCATGGAGTTCCAGGCTGGTTGGTCACCCACCTGAATTGGGAGGCTGAAGAAATGCGTGGCTTCTCGGGCCTGCCCTGAAACCACCTGCACATCCGGAGCAATGCAACCGAGCATGAATTCGTGCCGCGAGGAGAGAAGAAATTCCCTGGTGTCGTCAGGCAGACCTGGATGGTTGATCAGGTCTTCTGCCAGTCTCAAATGATAAAAGGGGGTCGGCATTCAAAAATTATACCAGCCTGTTTTGCTATACTTCGTGAGGAACAAAAAAGCGGCTTTCCCAGCCGCTTATCACGTCAAGGTAGAACCTACCGTTGCAGGTTATAGGACCGGTACACCTGTGAGAGTATCTGTGCTAGCTGAGGTGGTGCCCACAGCAATCACCGCATCGCCGTTTTTCTGAAGAAGTTCTACCGGTTGACCGGTGGTGAACTTGCCACCGTAATTGAGTATTCGCTGGCCAACCACGAAGCGCTTGCCAGCCTTTAGCTTTTCAATGAAATCTGCACGATTGAGCAAAACACGGTCGGTAAATGCGGAATACCGGCGCTCGTACACCCGCACCCAATCCAACTGCCCGTCTGGTGTGTAATGGGCAGCTTCCAGTACACCGTCATACTTTTGTTTTGCCATAAGTCGGGGCGGGCGGACTCGAACCGCCGACCCCCGCGTCCCAAACGCGGTGCGCTACCGAACTGCGCTACACCCCGGCGCGGGTGAGTATACTGTATACCGGTATGAAGGTCAAGTGGATTTGCGCATGGCTTTACGTGCCAGGCTGTCCACCCGCTGGTTGAGCTGGTTACCTGCATGCCCCCGCACCCAGTGCCAGGTTATCTCATGCTTGCTCATGATCGCTTCTAGCGCCTGCCACAGGTCGATATTTGCCAGCTGCCCGCTTTTCCGCTTCCAACCCCGCCTGCGCCAATCCGGCAACCACTCCGTGATGCCCCTACGTAGATACTCCGAATCAGTATAAAGAGTCACTTGGCAGGGCTCCTGGAGGGCCTGCAAGGCACTTACTGCCGCGGTCAGCTCCATGCGGTTGTTGGTGGTGTGCTTCTCTGAGCCACACAGCTCTCTTTCATACTTCCCAAATTGGAGCAGGGCCGCCCAACCCCCATGGCCTGGGTTTGGCTCACAGGCACCATCAGTGTAAATCGTCACCCTTGGCATGTCGCCCATCAATGCACCTGGCTTTCGATTTCTGCAGCAAGATTATTCAGCTTCTCCAGTAAGGCAGGGATTTGATCTGCGGTGAAATTCGGGTCGACCAGCTCAGCCATGGCATCACTCAATGACCAGCGCACCATATTCCATGAAGCAGCAGATGGCTCGCTGTAGGCATAGGGTAGTAAACGCAGTGCTTGTGCCCATGGTGAATCACTTTGCTGAGTTTCGATTAAGTAACTCGCTGCGCTTTGGCGGGTTGGAAGTGTCTGGATGGCCTCCAGCCATTCAATTTGATTGTGTGGGTAAACCAGCCACTTAATCACCAGCCAGGCTGCCAGTTGTTGGGCAGGAGTAGACCTGGTAATGATGAGCGACGGCCCATATGTGTCCACCACTGGCTGCTCGGACGATGGGAAGGGGATAACCAGCCATTCATCCGAGTTGCCAGCTTCTCTAAAAGCTTCCTGTTGGGCTGGTATATCGAGCAGGCTTCCGGTAACGAATAATGCTTTGCGCTCGGCAAAGCTGCTTTGGGCGTCTGACCCGGGATCAAACCAGGCGCACCCGCTTTCCACCATGTCCTTGATGTACTCAAAAGCCTGTTGGGTCTCGGGGGTGTTAAATGAGTAACCAGATCTGGTCGGAGTGGTGATGTTCCCACCATTAGCGACTATCCAGCCGGCAGCTACGCCGGGTTGGGTCGTGACCAACCATCCACCCTGGCTCGAGTCAGCTTTTCCTCCCTGCGCAGCTGATGTGGGCATGGCTGCACAGGCCTGCTGTTTAAATTCTGCCGGTGTGCTCGGAGGCTTTGAAAAGCCCAGCTCGTTTGCCCAACTCTGGTTGTAGTACATCAAATAACCAGAACGGTAAAATGGGATTCCCAAACGCAGGGTACGGTTGCTGATTGGATCTGTCACAAGATCTTCAACCCAGAAGGCCGGGTAAAAATCAGCCTGTTCGGCGCTGGTAAAGCCCCACACAGGGTCATCAACATAGGGTGTCAGGTCAGCCACTACCCCGCTTGCGTCCCAATGCTGCGCCTGGTAACCATAATTAATCAAGATATCCGGTAAAGTCCCCGAGATTACTGCAGTTTCTATTGCTTCATCCATCCTGCCAAAGCCCTCGTAGCCGATGACATTAACCGTAGTCCCCCATTTATTCGTCCGGCTATAATCATCCAGGATGGATTGTAATTGGCTCGCCAGGGTACCGCTCCATGGATGCCACAAGCTCACCTGAACGCCGCGTAAGTCCGCCGATGTCACCCCGAGTGATGAAGGTGTCACTTCATTGGGAGTAGGTGGCACTTCCGGTATCTCGGTGGGTTTGCCCAGGCTATTGGGTGGACTGTAATTTTCAGTTGGAGCGATCGTGCTCTGCGGTGTAGGGGGTTGGAGATCTGCAATCACCGGTGTATGCTCACCACCCAGGCCAATTGCCAGCAGAGCTAATATCAATGCCAAACCTAGAGTTATGCCGTAAATTAAGGTAAGATAGCGCTTCAGGGGCTGATTGAGGCCGTAAAAGGGTTGCACTCGTCTCTCCAGTCTCGTCATTATATCAAAAAGAATCATGAGCTTCTTGGCGTAAACCTGATGAGCGACATTACCTCAAAAATCCTTCCCCTTATTCACGAAACCCGCCTACCGGGTGTGGACCTCGATTCTGACTTCATCCACCCAGATTACCTGGGCGGCTCGATTTTGAATCTTCCAGCCAGTATCTGCCAGTTACTTGGGGCTGAGCCACTGGCTGGCGCTGGGCTTTATCCTGATAGGCTGAGCCAACCCTCCGGAAGTCTGCGACGGGTCATCCTGGTGCTGGTGGATGCCTTATCATTATTCCGCTTGCAGCGTTGGATGTCGGATGGCACAGCCCCAGTGTGGTCGCGCCTGGCCCAGCAGGGCAAGCTCTCGGCCCTCACCTCCATCGTCCCATCCACCACATCTGCGGCGTTGACCTCCTTATGGACCGCACGAAGCCCGGCCGAACATGGGATTGTTGGGTACGAGCTCTGGCTGAAGGAGTATGGGATAGTCAGCAACATGATCCAGCACTCACCGATGAGCTTTGGGAATGAATCCGGAAGCCTTTACCGGGCTGGCATGGTACCCGGGTTGTTCTTGAATCTCCCCACCCTTGGCAGCCATCTGGCCAGGTATGGCATTCACAGCTATGCCCTCCAGCACCGCAGCATCATCCATTCGGGGCTTTCGCAGATGTACTTCAAGGATGTCAGCCTGCATGGCTTTATTACCCCTGCCGAGTTGTGGGTTAACCTGCGCCATTTGGTAGAGTCGAACTCCAGGTTGCGCCAGTATTTTTGGGTTTACACGGGCCAGATAGACCATTTCTCTCACCTTTATCATCCGGATGACGAGCGAACCGAGGCTGAGTTTAGTGATTTCAGCTGGTCGTTTGAGCGGCAATTCCTGGACCAGCTTTCACCGTCCTCAAGGAGGGGTACGCTCCTGCTTTTGACCGCCGATCACGGTATGCTGCCCACACAAAAGACTTCTCGCTATGACTTGCGCAATCACCCCGAGCTCACTCGCCTGTTACACATTATGCCTACCGGCGAAAACAGGCTGATGTACCTGTTCATCCGCCCCGGCCAGATTGAGCATGTTCGTGAGTATATTGAACACACCTGGCCTGGTGAATTTACCTTTCTGGATACAGCACAAGCCATCAGGAATGGCCTGTTTGGACCTGGCACACCCCACCCGCGTTTGGCTGATCGCCTGGGTGATCTGATTGTCATTGCACGCAAGGATGCCTACCTGTGGTGGGCGGATAAAGAGAACCCGCTCATCGGGCGCCATGGTGGCTTGTCTGAGGATGAGATGGTGGTACCAATTTTATCTGTCGAGTTATGAAGTGCACGCCGTAAAATCCTGGATACCCTTTGTAAACTTTTACCTAATCACTTGCCTTTCCCACTGAACACAGCTAAAATACCCCGGCTATGACTCCCACACTCGATGGACTGATCGACATTGCACGCCAGGCAGGCGAGATCCTGCGCCAAAGCTTCGGCAAAAACCTGGATGTTGAATACAAGAGCCTGATCGACCTGGTCAGTGAAGCAGACCGCCAATCAGAGCGGCTGCTACTCAATTACATCCGTCAGCATTTCCCTGGTGATTCCATCCAGGCAGAGGAGAGTGGTGGGCTGCCCGGCTCATCTGAACGGGTTTGGTACATTGACCCTTTGGATGGTACGGTCAACTATTTGCATGGAATACCTATTTATTCAGTTTCGATCGCATATGCTGAAGGTGGAGTTTTACGACAGGGGGTGGTGTATGACCCTGTGCATGATGAATGCTTCAGCGCCGAGCACGGTAAAGGCGCCTTTTTAAACGGTCACCTAATCCACCCGGCCTCTGCCACCGACCTGGATCATGCCCTGTTGGTTACCGGTTTCTCGTACGACATACGCGATATCCCGGATAATAACCTGGATAATTTTGCCTACTTCGCTTTGCATTCCCAGGGAGTCAGGCGCCTCGGATCAGCCGCACTGGATTTGTGTTATGTGGCTTGCGGTCGTCTGGATGGATTTTGGGAACTGATTCTACAGCCGTGGGACCTGGCTGCCGGTGCACTGATTGCCATTGAAGCTGGTGCTAAGGTCAGCAATATCGATGGTGGTCCTGACTTCATCTCTCCGCCTCCGTCTGTGATCGCCGCCAATCATCAGCTGCACCCCCTCATACTGGCAGGCGTACATCAAAAATAGAGCTCACCCGGCTCGCAAGAACTGCTCGAAGTCCTTCAGACCAACCCGTGAAGTCAGATCCAGGCTGAGCGGTGTTACCGAGACCATTCTTTTTACCCGCAGAGAGTACACATCCGTATCCAGGCCGCTTTCGCTGAGCTCATCGATGCGGGTATAACCCACTGTCTCCGGCTTATCCCATGATTCACGCTTGGGTGTAATGGGGACAAAGTAAGCCTGACGAGACAACCTGGTAACTTCCCAGGCAGTCTGCGGTGTGGCATCGCAGGGCACATCCACCTTGATCAGGTCCACATCCAAGGGCATGTGCTTCTCCAGCAACATACGCCCGAATAGCTGGGTAAAGTAAGCGGCTGTCGAAAAGTCGACTGCGGTTGAATAGGAAAGGTGATGTTCCTGCTCGGTCTCTAACGAAACAGCCATCGCTGGAATTCCGTTTCCTGCCCCTTCCATGGCTGCCCCCACCGTCCCCGAGACGGTCACCCCCTGCCCAAGATTCTCCCCATAATTAATCCCCGAAACCACCAGGTCGGGGCGCTCTGGCAGGATTTCGCAGATGGCATGCAGGATTGCCTGGGCTGGTGTACCACCTACGCTGTACACCGTCCATAGCTTGCCATTCACCTGCATCTGTTGCGGGGTGATGATCCCGTCGGAGGTGGACGGCAGGCTGCGCCCAGCGCCTGAGAACTGGTCACGCGGTGCCACCACGTGTACATAGCCCAGCTCTGAAAGTGCTCCAGCGGCTGCCCACAGCCCTGGGGATTTAATGCCATCGTCATTGGTCAGCAAGATTTGGATTGGTCTTTCCATGATAGCCACCGTAGTGATAAAACAAAAGAGCGGTTTACCCGCTCTCAGGCGTCCCTGGGGCGATTCGAACGCCCGACCCTTTGCTCCGCAAGCAAATGCTCTGATCCGCTGAGCTACAGGGACGTTTTGCGCAGATGATTTTACCACAAGGCTTTGGAATCTTGAAGGATGGCTTACTAGAGAACATTAATCTAACTTTTACTTCTCTTGATTCTCATTCCATGACATGGTAATATGACTGCATGTACCTGCGCGGCGGGAAATTGAACATGAAGAAGCGCACGCGGCGCCCTTCCAACCCACTGCTGATCGCCTTCCTCGTGATAGCCATCGGTGGGCTGATCTATTTTAACCAGATCGTGGTACCCGAAATGCCCACACTTTTCATGGCTTCGCCGACGCCCACCCGTAGCATGGAGGCGGTGCTCAATGAGGCCCAGGCGTACTTCGCCGAAGGCAAGCTTTCACAGGCGATTGATGCGTACAAGCAGGCTGTCCTGGCAGACCCACGCAACCCATCCACATTCATCGAATTGGCCCGCACACAGATTTTCGCTGGGCAATATAATGAGGCCGTCACCAATGCCGAAAACGCCTTGCTGCTTAACCCAAATAATTCCATGGCGTATGCAGTTAAGGCTTCCGCCCTGGATTTGCTGGGGATGTATGATGATGCCGAGCTGGCGGTGAACAAGGCTATCGAGCTGGATCCCAACAACGCCGCGGCCTATGCCTATTACACGGAGATCCTGCTCGACCAGGGCAACTACGAAGACATCCAAACGGCCATCGACATGTCAAAGAAAGCCGAGTCGCTCGACCCAAATGCCCTCGAAACCCTGCGGTCGCGCGGTTATGTGCTCTTCAATACCGGCAACTATCCTGAAGCCATTGCGGCATACCAGGCTGCCATCGCCATCAACGATAAACTCTGGGATCTGCATTACTCACTTGGGGCGGTTTATAAGCTACAAGGCGAATATGACAAGGCAATCCAGGAGATGCTCACCGGGGTAGCACTCAACCCGACCAACCCGGATATCATGACCGAGATCTCGCGTACCTATGCCACTGAAGGCCAGTATGGCAAAGCCATCCAATTCGCTGAACAAGCGCTCAGCCTGGACCCTTCTAGCGCCCGCTTGCATGGAAACCTGGGTGTTCTGCTTTACAAGAATAAAGAATACAGCAAAGCGGCAGCCGCGCTTACCTTGGCGGTGCGGGGTGGTACGACAGACGATGGAACGGTGGTTGAAGGCTTGCCCCTGGCGCCCGGGCGAGTCGCCGATGACTATTACTCGGTCTATGCCCTTTCACTCACCCAGCTAGACCGCTGCGCTGATGCGGTGCCTATCATGCAATTGATCCTCACCAACATCGCCGAAGACCAGATCGCCTACTACAATGCCACCCAGGGCATGGATTACTGCAAGGTGGCGGCTGGCACCCCTGCAGCGGAAACCACCCCGACCACCACCGAGACGCCTACCCCCTGACATGAGCCAGATCCAAGACGGTAAAACGTTCAACCTGCATCCGGCCAGGAGTAAATCAAATCCCTACCGGGTCGTGCTGCTTGTATTTATCATCCTGGGCGGCCTGTGGCTGCTGCTGAGTGTGAGGCGCGGGCAGGTCGAATCGCCTTTCAACCCGACTCCCACGCCCACCCGCTCGCCCCAATCGTACATCATGGCTGCTGAAGCATATTTCGCGTCCGGCAAGCTGGATGACCCAGCTTCCGACCAGGATGCTATTGGTGCATACCAGCAGGCCCTGATTGTCGACCCGACCAACGCCCAGGTATGGGCGGAGCTCGCCCGCATCCAGGCCTATTCTTCCAGCACGCTCAGCACCGACCAGGAACGCTTGAACCGTTTGCAGGAAGCCCTTGCCTCTGCCGAACAGGCTGTCAAGCTTGCCCCGGATGACAGCACCGTGAGCGCCATCGATGCTTTCGTGCTGGACTGGAATGCCTCCAGCAACCTGATTAGCTCCGAAGAACGCGAGGCCTACCTGGCTCAGGCCGAGACGGCCGCTAATCGGGCCTATTTGCTCGATCCACAAAATGCCCTGGCGTTGGCTTTTTATGCCGAAG
This sequence comes from Anaerolineales bacterium, assembly GCA_003105035.1. Lineage (NCBI taxonomy): Bacteria > Bacillati > Chloroflexota > Anaerolineae > Anaerolineales > Anaerolineales bacterium. The sequence continues at coordinate 178,723 of PQAL01000003.1, forward strand.
TGCTGCTGGATCAGCAGAAGTGGGACCAGGCTCGCCAGTATGCCACGCAGGCAGTCGAGCTGGCACCAGACTCGATGGATGCCCACCGGGTGCTGGCTACAGTGCTTGAATCGTGGGGCTATTATCGTGACGCCATCGATGAATACATACAGGCCTCGCAAATCACCCCAAACCTGACCTTCCTCTACCTGCGTGTCGGGCTGGGGTATCGTCAGCTGCAGGTATTCAATACCGCACTCGAGTACTTCGAGAAAGCCGCCACCATTAACCAGCAGCTGGGCATCCAAGATCCTTATCCGTACATCGCCATCGCCAAGACCTACGCCCAGCAGGGCGAGTTCTTCATCGCCTCCCGAAACGCGGAGAAAGCCCTGTCCTTCGACCCTGCCAATGCCGACACCTACGGCCAGTTGGGTATGATCTACGTGCAAGCGCGTAACTATGAGACTGCCTTGCCAACCCTGCGTTGTGCCGTGGACGGCTGTACAGCTGAGGAAAACGAAACTGCCAAGCTTTTTGTAGAGAACGGCATCCTGAACGAAAGCACCGCAGTCGAGCCCCTGCCGCTCACCAACCTGAACGTGGCTTACTATTACGTACGCTACGGCAGTGTGCTCGCTTACCTCAGCTCGCCTGAAAACGATTATTGCTCACACTCATACGAGCTGATGACCCAGTTACGCTTGACCTACCCGGATGACCCCGTCCTGATGCAGAACGTGGCTGATAACGAGGCCACCTGCCAGTCACTGATGGAAACTCCATCCACTACGGCAACACCCATCCAGATCCCAGGGGCAACTTCCACGGTTATGCCCTGAGCTGCGGGTTGAATCAGGCAAGGTTTTCTTTTGGCCAAACTTGAGCGGGGTTAATTATGGAAATTTTTAGTCTCAGTCAGAAGCCGTTTATCGTCGCTGGAGAGCCAATATTCATTACATCGAAAAGAAAGCTTACAGCGGTTCAATATCAGAATTTTGTTAGAATCGCCAAACATCCCTTGACTTCCCGCTAAAATGCAGGTATCATTCACGACGGTTTAGCACTCATTCAAAGAGAGTGCTAAACCGCGACTTGTTAACCATTCCAAATCACATTCTTTACAGGAGGTGGCTATGTCCATCAATTTCAAACCGTTAGGCAGCCGTGTGGTGGTTGAACCGATCGAGCAAGATGAGATCACGCCCAGCGGCATCGTTCTCCCCGAAACAGCAAAAGAAAAACCCCAAAAAGGGACCGTTTTGGCTGTCGGCCCTGGTGACCGCGATGAAGAAGGTAAACGCATCGCCATGGACGTCAAGAAAGGTGATGTAGTCCTGTTCGCCAAGTATTCCGGCACCGAGATCAAGGTGGATGGCAAGAAACTGCTCATCCTGCGCGAAAGCGACCTGCTAGCAATTGTTGAAGACAAATAATTACAGGCATATTGAAGGAGTATTGAACTATGGCAGCAAAACAACTACAATTTTCTGAAGAAGCCCGTCGCAAGCTGAGCAAGGGCATGGATGTCCTGGCAACCGCCGTCACCACCACCCTGGGCCCTAAAGGCCGCAACGTGGCCCTGGACCGCAAATTCGGTTCCCCCACCATCACCCATGACGGCGTGACCGTCGCCAAGGAAATCGAGCTGGAAGACCCCTTTGAGAACATGGGCGCCCAGCTGCTCAAAGAAGCCGCCACCAAGACCAACGATATCGCCGGTGATGGCACCACCACCTCCACCGTACTGGCCCACGCCATCGTTACCGAGGGCATGAAGAACCTGGCTGCTGGCTTCAACCCCATGCTGCTCAAGCACGGTATCGAAGCCGCCACCAAGGCCGTTGTGAAGCAGATTGGCGAGGATGCCATCGAAGTCACCACCAAGGCCGAGATCGGCAACGTCGCCTCCATTTCTGCCCAGGACCGTGTTATTGGTGAGCTGATCGCCGATGTGATGGACAAGGTTGGAAAAGACGGCGTCATCACCGTGGAAGAGTCCAAGGGTCTGGAATTCGAGACCGAGTACGTCGAAGGTATGCAGTTCGACCGTGGCTATATCTCTCCTTATTTCATCACCGATCCCGAGCACATGGAAGCCTCCATTGACGATGCTTACATCCTGATCTACGACAAGAAGATCTCTGCTGCGGCTGATATTGTCCCACTGCTTGAGAAGCTGGTCCAGATTGGTAAGCGCGACCTGGTCATCATCGCCGAGGACGTGGACGGCGAAGCCCTGGCTACCCTGGTCCTCAACAAGATCCGCGGCATGCTCAACGCTGTGGCCGTCAAAGCCCCTGGCTTCGGCGATCGCCGCAAAGCTATGCTGCAGGACATTGCCGTGCTGACCAATGGTCAGGTTATCTCCGAAGAGACCGGCCGCAAGCTGGACGGCACCACCATCGCCGACCTCGGCCGTGCCGAGAAGGTCGTCATTACCAAGGATGACACCACCGTTGTAGGTGGCAAAGGCGACGCAGCCATGATCAAGGGCCGCATTGACCAAATTCGGGTTGAGATCGATAAGTCCACCAGCGATTATGACAAAGAAAAACTACAGGAACGCCTGGCCAAGTTGTCGGGTGGTGTAGCGATTATCCGCGTCGGCGCTGCCACCGAGACCGAGCTGAAAGAAAAGAAACATCGCGTCGAAGATGCCCTGTCAGCCACCCGCGCGGCGGTTGAAGACGGTATCGTCCCAGGCGGTGGTGTAGCCCTGATCAATGCCATGAAGGCTATCGAACACCTGAAGATGGATAACGATGATGCCCAGATTGGTGTCAACATCGTCCGCAAGGCGCTGGAGATCCCGCTGCGCAAGATCGCTGAGAACGCCGGCAAAGACGGTTCTGTCATTCTTGAAACCGTCCGCCGCACGCAGAAGGAAAAGAAGAACAAAAACGTGGGCTATAACGTAATCAGCGAAGAGTACGTGGATATGATTAAAGATGGTGTGATCGATCCCGCCAAGGTAACCCGCGGCGCCCTCGAGAACGCAGCCTCCATCGCCGCCATGATCCTGACCACCGAAGCCCTGATCACCGACGTGCCTGAGAAGGAAAAACCCGCCCCCATGCCCCCCGGCGGCGGAATGGATTACTAAAATAAAGTTGGTTGCGGTTGAGGAATGTGTCTTTTCATCCTCAACCCAACTAGGTAGGATCTTCAAGACGCCCCACCCCGGGGCGTCTTTATTTATTAAACCAGGCCGCTTTCCTTGTGCTTGGCAACAATGGTCTCGGCAAGTTTCTCCAGGGCTTCGAAATCACCTGGCCTGGGATAACCCTTACACATCACCGGACTCAGCAGCTCCACTTTCAGATTGGGGATTTGGCCGGCGATTTGCTCGACGACTTTGCTGTTCCAGCCATACGAGCCGATGACGGAGGCGTATTTTAGCTTGGGTCGCAGCGTGTTGGCCAGGTAAGCGGCGTAGAACACGAGTGGGTGCGGGCCAGCTTGGACGGTGGGCGTGCCGATCACCAGCGTGGCAGCATCCACCAGGGCGGAGGCTAGTTTGCCAATGTCGGTGACCGTCAGATCGAACTGCTGTACCCCCACGCCACGCTCTACCAGGGCAGCCATTAATACCTCCACCATCTTGCGCGTGCTGCCGTGCATGGAGATATAAGGGATCACCACCCGATTCCTGGGCTCCGCAGCAGCCCATTCGCGGTAAGCCTCCAGGATAAAGGATGGCTCATCATGCAGCGGGCCGTGGCTGGGAGCAATGATGCGTAGCTCATGCTTCTGCACCTTGTCGAGGTTCTTTTGCACCATGTTGCGGAAGGGCATCATGATCTCGGCAAAATAGCGCCGGGCAGCTTCATACACGGTTGCCTTGTCGGTGGCAAACAGGTCGGAGGTGGCCAGGTGCGAACCGAAGAAATCACAGCTGAACAGGATGCGGTCTTCTTGTAGGTAAGTCGACATTGTATCGGGCCAATGCACCCAGGGGGCGTGGATGAACTGCAGGGACTTATCCCCCAGGGAAAGGATTTGGCCATCATCTACAACGTCGATGCGCTCTGCGGGAACGCCCAGCAGGTCGATGAGCATCTCCTTGCCTTTGGGGCTGGCTAATACCTGAGCGGAAGGATATTTCTCAAGCACCAAGGGGATTGTGCCAGCGTGATCCTGCTCAGCGTGGTGCATTACGAGGTAATCCAGCTGCGGGACCTCTGCCAGGTTAGCGAAAAGCACCTCTGCCATGCTGGGATCCACCGTATCGAGCAGGGCAGTCTTTTGGCTGCCCCGCACCAGGTAGGCGTTGTAGCTGGTGCCATCGGGCATGGGGATGAGCGAGTCAAACAAACGTCGATCCCAATCGACAGCTCCGATCCAATAAACCTGGTCAACAATCTTACGCGCTTTCATGGGATTCTCCTCCGACAAGTTGATTAATGAATGATTACGGGTACATCTCTGCCAGGAATTGTTTCAGGGCTGCCAGGTAGCCCTCAAAGCGGGTGCGGCGGATATCGTGGCTGGCACCGGCCAGGTGGACCACTCTTATCAGTGGATTCAGCCGTGTCGCTTGCTCGGCGGTTTCCCGCGAGACGATGGACATGCTCTCCCGGTCGCCGATGAATAGCAGGGTTGGGACGGTGATCTTTTTAATGACCTCTAAGGGTTCGGCGAACCCGATCCCCATCTTTTCCATGGAATTTAAGAAGTCAAGGCTCACCCGGCGTTTTGAAGCGGTCCATGGCTTGATTTCATCATCGGGGTATGTAGGTGAAGCCTTACGCGCCAAACGCTCGCCCAAGAAGGGGGGCATCAGCTTGAAAAGGCGCATATACCTGGCCATCATCTTGCCAATATCAGCACCCCGAATGGTCTGCTCTCCCTTCTCATTATTGAGGGTAAACTTTTCGCCCGGCAGGATGATGGGCGGGTCTTCAAGGAAGATGCCGCGCGCCACGCCTGGGTAGGCTGCAGCCAGGCCCATGGAGCTGTCGGCACCCAACGAGTGGCCGCCAACCACCGGGTGATCGAGCTTGAGGGCTTCAATCAGGGCATATAAGTCTTCCACCCGGCTGGCTGTAGAATAATCTTGCTTCCCCGAGCCTGATTTACCATGGCCGCGGGCATCGGGCATGATCAGTTCGTAATCGGCCTCAAGCAGCTTCGCCACGTGGGTGAAACACAATCCATCGTCACCAGCACCATGGTTGATGACCACCGGAGGTTTTCCACCCCCGGTGCGGTAGTAGTGTAGCTTGAGAGGACCGGCATGGATGGTGCCGTCAATCCAGGGTGGCATCGGGTGCTCCTTGAGATAGGGATGAGGATAATTTTACACCCCAAGGAGACGGTCAAAGAAGGATGAACTACCTATCTCTCCCAGTAGAAACTAATGGGTGAGCTCGTGAAAATATAAAGGATGCCCCAATGCAGTGTAGCGATTGTTAAATTGTAATCCGATTTACCCCAGCCTTTGCATGGGTCGCCTGAGGTATTGAATCTCACCGCGCCCCAGCCAGCATACTTACAGGTGAGTTTTGCGATAATGCGAAATCCATACGATGTCTTGCGGCTGGGGTCAGCCTGGGTTGAGTTGAGATCTGACCAGCTCGATGTGCGCCACAAGGAACGCTGCGATGCTATCCAGTGATTGGATTGCCTGGGGTAGATCGAGGAAAAGCTGCCAGACATGCCACATGCGTGGGTAGATTTCCAGCTGTACCTGAACGCCAGCATTTTTTGCGAGGCTCGCCATGCGAACCGTATCCTCGCGCAAGATTTCATCTTCACCAGCGTGGAACATCATCGCTGGCAGCTTTTGCCAATCGCCATATACGGGTGAAATCAATGGATCGTGTGGATCGTTTTGCCCCACATATGCTCGATTGTAGAATTTCACTGCTTTATGAGGCAGCATTGGGTCTTTGAATCCATCCGGTGGAATATCTTTATTGGTAAGGTCACCCACCGGTGAGAGGCATGCCGCCGCGGCAGGTAATGGATCAGCGCTGTTGCGCAGGCTCATCACCGTCGTGATTGTCAAATTACCTCCCGCTGAATCTCCCGCGACTGCAATACACTCGGGCTGGATACCCTGATTCAAAAGCCAGCGATACGCGCTAACGCAGTCGTCCAGGGCTGCCGGGAATGGATGGTCGGGGGCCAGCCGATAATCGACCATCAACGCGCGTGCGCCCATCTTACGCGCCAGGTATGCCACCATACGAAGATGCTGAGGCGTCAGACCATAGACAAAACCGCCCCCGTGCAGGTAGAGCAGCACCCGGTCTTTCGAGTGGCTTTCAGGGATGAGCCATTCACATGGGACCCCATCAGCAAGTGTACTTTCACGCCGCACATTCGCATCCAACTGTACATTTGCCATGGACCTTTTGAGCGCCCACTGAGCCAGCTGGATTGGTACATAGGATTGAAGAAAGCGAATGAGCGGAAAACCCGCCCGGATTTTACGCTCATTGGGAGAAGTTATTATTGGCATTTCTTTTCATTGCGCCTCACGATGTTGTCGACGCCAAAATGAGGTGTTCCTTGAGATTGGGAAGTGTATCATTTTACCCTGCAAACGGGCAGGCAAAGGAGGATGGCTCACCTATCGTTCTCAAAGAAACGAACGGATGAAGTCGGTAGAGCATTAAGCAAGCCCCAAAGGGCGTAGCGACTGGTAAATTGAAACCCTATGTACCCCAGGCTTTGCCGGGATCGCCCCAGCCGTCAAATGTTACTATCCCCCAACCGGCATATTTCCCCCTGGGCTCGTATATCATTTGGAATCCACGCACTGCCGGCGGAGTGCAGCGAATCCAGGCAGTGCCATCCCAGTAGCCGAGGCAGAGGGACTTACCCCGGGCTTCAGCTGCAGCCAGGTCAGCAGGGGTGAAACGCACCTTCACCTCGATCGGTGGAGTGAACCGGTTAACCTTTGTTGCAGGGCTGGCGATTTTAACAACATTCAAATCAATAACCGGGCGAAATGGCTCAAACCCATCTGGAACCACTGGCTTGCCATCAAGAGTAAACGACGGAATGCGCTGTACCTCAAGGGTCGTGTCGATATCAGGGTGCTTCACCACTACACCTTCCGTGCGGAAGTATTTACGTCCTAAAGCCATACTGTCCTCCTCTTCTATTATTCTTGTGTTGCATTCATATAATCCAACCAGCGCATCCGGATGCGCTGGTGCTCAGGCACACGCTCCATGAATGACTTACGCCACTCCGGCAGGCTGATCTTACCAGCCCGCACGAGCAGCTCTCCATAACCTGCCCCAACTGCACGACGAGCTTGTGCGGTTTCTCCCAGGGCAGTGAAGACATCGGCACAGGTCTCATAAGCCAGCACAGGAAACTCCATGCCTGCACCTGAGTACTGTTTCAGGTAGTCTTGCAGCGGAAAAACATGCTCAACAGCTGATCGGCGATCGCTTACCGCCAAAAGGCAACGCGCCACTCCTGCTTCGGCGTCGAACATATTACCCATCGTGCCAATGCCTTTTAATACTTCAGCCGCCTGGTTATAGAGGGCCAAAGCTTGATCGACCTGCCCGCCCAGCTCACTGGCCATCGCCATATAAGTATGCCCTGTGCCATAATCCAGGATGTCATTCATGCTGTGTAAATCTGGCAGGCACTCTTCTAATTCCGTCACGGCTGAAACTGGGTTGCCATTGCGCAGGTAAGCCAGGCCAAGGTTGAGCCGACTGTAAGCAAAAAAACTGCGGATGCCATTATCCCATGCAATCCTGGTGCAGCGCTGGAGCACTGGGATAGCCTCCGCAGGCATGCCCAGCAAGATATAGACATAACCCAGGTTTGATAGCCCAATCACCTGCCCTTCAATATTGCCTATCTGTTGATTAATCTCCAGCTGATGTTCCAGCATCCTGGCAGAGCGAGCCATGTCACCTGTTTCGGTGTAGTATAAGGAGACATTCGTAAGGGTACGGGCCAGCACCTCCAGGTCGCCCAAGGATTCCGCACAGTGCAGGGCAGCCTGGGAAGTCTGGGCGGCAGCTTCAAGGTCGCCCAGGTGCACCGCACAAAACACCTTCAGACCCAGGATCAAAGCCTCGTAGCGGAGATCATGGATACGCCTGGAAGCCTCAAGCCCTAAATTGTAAACCTCCCACTCCTGGCGGTACTGCCCCTTCACCCCTAAATAGTAGCCCTGGCGGTAGTACGCTTCAGCGAGCAGTTCCTCATTTCCAATTATCCTGGCCAGCATAACCAGGGCAGTGTCATCAGCAAGGCGCCCTTCGGTATCACCAAGGATGCCAAGGACGTCGTCCCGGCCAAGGAGCGCTTGCCAGTGCCGGTCGAGCTCAACGGTGGGTGTGGTGGCGTCTACATTTGCAGGGAGCAAGCCCAGGGCACGGTCAAAGAACAGGCGCGCCTGGGTAGGGGCACCCTGTTTGCGGGCAGTCTTCCCCGATTGGATGTACCAGTCAGCCGCCAGCTCACGCCTTCCAGCCGCCTCGTAGTGCCCGGCAATGATGGGGGCAAACTCACCTGAGCGCTGGCTGGTTAATGTGGAAACAATTATCCAGCCTGCCACCTGGTCGTGATACGCTTGCCGATCTCGCTTAACTAAGGTTTGGTAGGCAGCATCACGCAGCAGGGCATGGTGAAAGCGATATTCATCCGTCCCTGCAAAGGTGGAAGTCTCCTGAGGAATAATAAACCCCCGCCTGGATAAATCTTCCAAGTCTGCCTCAATAATTGGCTTTTTGCCGTGGACAGCCTGCAGGGCAGCGCGCCAGAATACCCGTCCAATCACAGCGGCTTGCTGGACGAGCACTCGCTGGACTAAGCTTAAGTTATCCAGGCGCGCTTCCAGCAAGGCAGCCAATGTGTTGGGTAGCTCCAGCCTGCCCAACTTCTCGGCATCCAACTTCCAACGAGTTTCTCCTGGGCCACATTGGATAACCCCGGCATCCACCAGGGATTGAATATATTCTTCCAGGTAGAAGGGATTTCCGTCGGCGCAGTCCAGGATGCGATCGCGCAGGTCAACGGGCAGTTCTTCAACATTACGCAGGATCTCGTCCATTAATGCCAGGCTATTTTCCCGAGAAAGCGGGGCAAGCTCGAGGGTATGCTTGTGGGGTGAATAAGCTGTTATTGATTCCAGCGGTGTAACCGCAGGCTGATCCGTACCCCAATCAGGGAACCGCTCAGCAAGTGCTGGTCGAGCCAGGCAGATAATGAGCAGGGGAATCCCAGGGCATTCTTTCATCAGATGGGAGATGAAACTCACCGAAGGTGCATCGGCCCAGTGCAGGTCATCCAACATGATGACGGTTGGTGATAGGTTGGCAACCTTGCTGAAGCACTCCGTGAGGTATATCCAGGCACGTTCCTGCAACTGGTTAGGGTCGTCTTGAACACCGCGCAGGAAAGGACTGGCGGAGAAATCGAAACCCAATAACGAGCCAATGAAATGAGCCTTCATCTCCGCCTGGTCAGGGACAATACTCGCGAGGCGCTCCACCAACCGCTGGCGGGTGAGCTGAGCTGGATCGGTGGAAAGCAATTCCAGGTGGTAGGAAATCATCTCGCGAAGCATTCCAAAGGGTATGCTCGTCATTTGGGGGGAGGCGCGGGCCTTAAAAGCCATCACCCGCCGGGAAGGCTGAGCAAGCCACTTGTCGAACTCATATAATAAGCGGCTTTTACCTACCCCGGCATCCCCTAAAATTGTGACCAGGCGGGTTTGCCGGTTTTTAACCGCCTGTTTCAGGTGTAGTTTAAGCTGGTGAAGCTCATTTGCACGCCCGATGAGCGTTGTTTCTACACCCTCCACACCGCGGGTGAACGTCCTGAAAGTGCGCGGCCGGGCAGAGAGCACCTGATATACGGTGATGGGCTGGGGAAAACCCTTGGCAGCTATGGAAGGCAGCAGGTTTACCTCGAACGCCCTGCGCACGTGCTGATAAGTGAACTGCGAGATAAACAGGCTGCCGGGAAGAGCAGCCTGCTCCATGCGGGCTGCCAGGCTCACCGTCAGACCCATTACCGGCGATTCGCCTTCCGAAAATCTACCCGGCACAACTCTGCCTGTATTGATCCCAATGCGCACCATAAAATCTCTTATCCCATAGTGGTTTTCTAGGTCAGCAGCACAAGCATTCGCTTCGCCGAGGATGGCTAATCCTGCGCGCACAGCCTGACGGGCGTCATTTTCATGGATGTGCCTTAAGCCGAAAACTGCCACAAAGCCATCACCCATGAACTGCGTGATCTGACCTCCGTGGCTTTCGATGGGAAACGACAGGCGCTTTAGAGTGCCACCAATGATTTCCTGCACCTCCTCAGGCTCAAGACCCTGGCTGAGGGAAGTCGAGTTAACAATATCCAAAAACAGTATCGTCACTAGGCGGCGCTGACGGCCGGCAGGTTGGGATGCATCCAGAGCTGCCAGCCTGACATGCAGAGGCTCAAGTGCGCTATCAACCACATCGTCACCCAGCTTTGGCCGCTGTGTCTCTAAGGCCGTGATCGCCTGCATTAGTTCTTCAATCTCTTGCATGGCAAACCCTCAGGCGATCAAGCGTTAATTCAACGGTTCTTCCATAATACTGCCCAATCATAGACATTGATTCGAAAAACCTTCCTATTGCTCGTTCATGAGCTAAGCAATTGCCAGCTGCACAGAAAAAAATGCTGCCTTGCTCAAGGCTGGTTTTGAAGTCAACTCGCTCCCCACATGAATGTATCGAATTTTAGTTTAGCACAGTTTATAATTTTTTCAATATATGAAAAGGGAACGAGCACTTCGTGAAGTTCTGTTAATGAGCCACCCCCGATAAGATTCATCGATAACTTCCTTCTCCTAACCTTAGAAAACGCTCATCCTTCCAGGTAATTCGCCCGGGATAGATTCGGTATAATAATCCAACCTCACAGATGGAGCGCAGCGATGATAGAGCATGGTGAGATGAAATTCCCAAAGCAGATTGAAGTATCCCGCAATGGACCTTACTTGGTCACCGGCGGGATCCCGCTTGTAAGAAAGATTCAGGTTGTTTCAGAGATGGGCGAGCCACTGACCTGGCAAAAGCAAGGTGAGATTGAAGCCGGTGAAGCGTACTGCTTGTGCCGGTGCGGCAAGTCTCGCGATAAACCCTTCTGTGATGGCACTCATATTACTGCCGGATTCGAGGGAAGTGAGCAGGCTCCAGTCAGCATCTCTGCTGAGCGGAGGGTAAAGTTCCCCAGCAATAACCAGTTGGAGATATCATTCGATCTGGACCTGTGCACTGAGTCGGGCTTTTGCGGTAACCGAAACTTCTCGCTTCTAACTGGGATGGTAGACACGAACGACATCGAGAAGCGCACCATGGCGATCCATATGATTGAGCATTGCCCTTCCGGTGCGCTAACCTACCGGTTTGTGGGAGAGTCGACCGATACAGAGGTCGATCTGCCAGAGGAAATCGCCGTCACCACCGAGATCACCTCTGAGGGAGCTATCGAGGGACCACTGTGGGTGACGGGGGGCATTCGTGTGCTCCGCACTGATGGAAAACCGTTTGAAGTCCGGAAAAGGATGACCCTGTGTTCCTGTGGTCACTCGCAGTCCATGCCCTTGTGTGATGGATCGCACCGCTCCCTGGAGAATCAACGGCGCGTCGCAAAGGAATAGCACCCATCAGTATGGGGTAGCAAAACGATCAGGAATGATTGTTGAATAAGGAAGTAAATGAAGCGGGGCTGGGTAATCCAGCCCCGCTCTTGATCGGTAGATTTAATCGGTCTACCACCTTGGTCAGGTGTCTTACCAATAATGGTTAGTCCACTGAGAAGTTATCATCCTCGGCAATGTCATCTGCCAGGGCGAAATCATCGGTGGTGTAATCATCTTCAAACTCACCTTCCGTGCGGTCGTGAGCCATACCCTCACCAGCTTCTTTCTCAGTGAAACGTCCATGGACGAAGCCCGTGCCAGCCGGGATGAGCTTGCCAATAATCACATTCTCCTTAAGGCCATACAGAGGGTCTTCAGAAGCAGCGATGGCAGCCCCAGCCAGCACCTTGATGGTATGCTGGAAGGACGAAGCCGATAGGAAAGAATCGGTGGACAGGGAAGCCTTGGTGATACCCAGGAGAGTCTCGAGGAAGCGTGCCGGGCGTTTGCCCTGGGATAGTAACTCTTCGTTCACCTTCTTTAGCTCAAGCAAGTCAACCAGGTCGCCGGGCAGGTAGTTGGTATCGCCCGGGCGGGTGATCTGCACCTTGGAGGTCATCTTGCGGATGATCACTTCGAAGTGCTTGTCATGGATATGCTGGCCCTGGCTAACGTACACCTTCTGAACTTCTGTCATCAGGTACATCTGAGCGACGTAACGACCTTGGATGCGCAGGATGCGGTGTGGGTTGAGCGAGCCTTCGGTGATCGGCTGGCCAGGCTCCACATGGTCACCATCCTTGATCAGCAGGCGGGCGTTAGTGGGGATCTCGTGCTCAGCCTCCTGACGCACCTCGTACGAAACGATTACCTTGGCACCAGCCCCGTTCTCGCCCGTTTCAAGGCGGGCGCGTCCGTTGTGCTGGGCCACGATGGTAGCTGTGTCGAGGAAAGCCACCACATCACCCTGAGCCACTTCGCTGGCATCTTCCACCGCCACCTTCCAGGCTTCGGGAATGGAATACTCATCACCGACCATCTCAGAGTGCTCGATGCGTACCAGGCGTAGCTCGGAATACTTATCCGACTGCATGATGTGGGCAGTACCAGCGATCTCAGCTACTTTGGCTTCACCTTTCGGCATGCGACGAGCTTCGAACAGCTCTTCCACGCGCGGCAGACCAGTGGTGATGTCACCTCCGGCAGCCACACCACCGGTATGGAAGGTACGCAGGGTCAGCTGGGTACCAGGCTCGCCGATGGACTGGGCGGCAACGATGCCAACCGCAGATCCCATCTCAACCATCCTGCCACGACCCAGGTCCATGCCGTAGCATGCGGCGCAGATGCCATGGTCTAACTCACAGGTAAGCGGCGAACGCACAATCACTTCTGGCGCACCGGCTGAGGTGAGCTTGCGTACCAGATCGTGGTCAAGCAGCTCGCCGCGCTCAGCCAACACCTCACCGGTATTTAGATCTAATACCGACTTGGCGATCACGCGCCCAAACAGGCGTGTGCCCATTGATTGACCGGCAATATCATCCGCCTTCCGAATAGGGATGCCTTCCAGGGTATTACAGTCCAGCTCATTGATGATCACATCCTGGGCCACATCCACCAGACGGCGGGTGAGGTAACCAGCATCAGCAGTACGCAAGGCGGTGTCAGCCAGGCCCTTACGAGCACCATGGGTGGAGATGAAGTACTCCAGGGCGTTCAACCCCTCGCGGAAGTTTGAACGGATTGGGTGAGCAATGATGCGCCCAGATGGGTCAGCCATCAGGCCACGCATACCGGCTAGCTGCGAGATAGGACCGAAGCCACCCTTGGTGGCACCAGAATTGGCCATTGTTGCCAGGTTCCCATGCGGGTCCATGTTGCGCTTGACGGCATCTTCCACTTTCTTTGTAGTATCCTGCCAGATGTTGATTACCCGGTCGTTCTGCTCTTGCTCGGTGAGCAAGCCACGGCGGAAGTCTCGCTGGACCAGCTCAACTTCCTTGAGCGATCTTTCGATAATGTCCTTCTTTTCGGCCGGGACAGCAATATCGGAGACAGCGATGCTGTAGCCCGAGCGAGTGGCATAGGTAAAGCCGATTTCCTTGATGCGGTCAGCTACATCGGGGGTTTGATCTTCACCTCCGACCTCATACAGCTCGGCGATCAAGTCCTTCAGCTCGCCTTTGTCCAGCTCCCTGTTGATAAACTGGATCTCGGGTGGTAGGATGCGGTTGAAAATGACACGCCCCACGGTGGTCTTCACCAAGCGCTCTTCAACTTTTGGCAAGCGCGAGCCTTGCTCATCGTACCAGGTGGTGACGACCACCTGAATATTGCTGTGAACTTCCAGCTGGCCCAGGTTATAGGCCAACTCCACCTCGTCTTCATCAGCGAAGTTTCGGCCATCGCCCTTATGCTTGATGGTGTCATTGGAGGTGGTCAGGTAGTAGACGCCCAGGACCATGTCCTTGGATGGGCTGATGATGGGCTCTCCATCGGCAGGCTTGAGCAGGTTGCGAGAGGAAAGCATCAGATCGCGCGCTTCCTGGACTGCCTTCTGGGAGAGAGGCACATGGACAGCCATCTGGTCACCATCGAAGTCGGCGTTGAAGGCGGTGGTCACCAGGGGATGCAGTTGGATGGCTGAACCCTCGATCAGGATCGGCTCAAATGCCTGGATACCCAGGCGGTGCAGGGTGGGGGCCCGGTTGAGCATCACTGGACGCTCTTTGATGACCTCTTCCAGCACTTCCCAGACTTCAGGGCGGTTACGCTCGATGAAACGTTTGGCTCCCTTGACATTGGCGGCGTAATTGTGGGACACCAGACGGGAAATGACAAATGGACGGTAGAGCTCGAGGGCCATACCCTTGGGCAGGCCGCATTGATACAGCTTGAGCTGGGGCCCGACGACAATCACGGAACGGCCGGAGTAGTCGACGCGCTTGCCCAGTAAGTTACGGCGGAAACGGCCTTTCTTACCCTTGAGCATGTCACTCAAGGATTTAAGCTCACGCCGACCCCGGCGTGAGAGAGCTTTGCCACGTTGTGAGTTATCAATGAGGGAGTCAACCGCTTCCTGGAGCATACGTTTTTCATTGCGCACGATCACATCCGGCGCACCGAGCTCCAACAACCTCTTTAGGCGGTTGTTACGGTTGATCACCCGGCGGTACAGGTCATTCAGATCAGAGGTAGCAAAACGGCCACCATCCAGCTGGACCATGGGGCGCAAATCGGGAGGAATGACGGGTAAAACAGTGAGCACCATCCACTCCGGTCGGTTTCCACTGCGGCGGAAAGCCTCTACCACCTTCAAGCGCTTGGTGGCTTTCTTGCGCTTTTGCTTGCTCTTGGATGTACGAACTTCTTTCCAGAGCTCCTCAGCCAGCTTGGTCAGGTCGAGGCGGCGCAGGATGTCATAGAAGGCTTCTGCGCCCATGTCAGCCCGGAACACCTGGCCCCAGCGGGTCTTTAACTCGCGGTAGCGGGTTTCACCCATGAAGGTAAGCGGGCGCAGATCGACCAGCTCGTCGCGCAGGCTATCGTTTTCATCGCGGACTGTGCCAGATTGTTCTTCCATCTGGTTGCGCAGGCCTTCCATGGTCATGTCGGCTTCGGCGCGGATGCGCTCGACATCCATCTTCAGATGCTCGAGCTCGCGGGCTTTCTGGTCCTTCAGCTGGCGCTCGAGCTCTTCTACTTTCTCTTTCACCACCTTCTGCAGGCGGAGGAGATGCTCGTTACCAACTTTTTCGCCAGCTTCCACCACCACCGTATCCGTCTGGAAGGTGATGGCGGTCTTGGTGACTTTGCCTTGCTTATCAGTGATCAGGGTCTCCAGGTGCTGACCCTCCTTGATGATGGGGTCAAGCTCGCTGGATTCGTCATAACGCTTGTTGATCTGCTGGCGTAAGCCTTCCTGTTCGGCCAGGGCGCGGTCGCGCCCGGCTTTCGTTTCGGCGATCTTTGAATTGATCTGGCCAGCGTACTCCCGCTCAGCAGCAATGATATTGTCATCGAGACGCTTTAATGCCTTCTGGCGAGCGTCCTCATCCACGTAGGTGACGACATACTGGGCGAAGTAGAGCACACGATCGAGGTTGCGGCGGGAGATATCCAGCAGCAAGCCAAGGTAGGATGGAATTCGACGGGTATACCAGACGTGGGCAACGGGGGCAGAGAGCTCAATATGCCCCATGCGTTCGCGGCGTACGGAAGATCGGGTGACTTCCACGCCGCATTTATCACAAATGATGCCCTTGTAACGGATGTTTTTATACTTCCCGCAGTAGCACTGCCAATCGCGGGTAGGCCCAAAAATGGCTTCGCAGAATAAACCATCTTTTTCGGGCCGCAAGCGACGGTAGTTGATCGTCTCGGGTTTAAGCACCTCACCATATGACCAACTACGGATAGTCTCTGGGGATGCCAGGCTGATACGAAGCGCTGTCAGTCCTTTAGTTTCCACTCAATGCCTCCTGGAAAATAGACGAAGAAAAGCCCGCGCTTGAGTAATTATCTCTCAAGCGCTAGGCGGAAACAGTCATTCCTTGGATTCATGCAAATGATGATTATACCTAAAATGATAGGATTTGGTCAAGAGGATTTATTAAGAGGAAGATTAGGGTTTATCCCCATCCCCTCGATTGCCCCCTTTATTCTGCCTGAACGGAATGGCCAGGTGGAAGGCACTGCCCTTGCCTAGCTGGCTTTCAACCCACACCCTGCCTTTATGACGGTCGGCGATGGACTTTACGATGGCCAGGCCTAAACCTGTACCCTGGCGTTTCTTGGCTTCCTTCTGGCCCCCACGGTAAAACTTCTCGAAGATACGGGGCAGATCCACCGGGGCGATGCCGATCCCGGTATCGACCACCGTGAAGACCATCTGGTCCTTGTCGGGCTCAACCCGCACCGAAATCTTGCCGCGCGGCTCGGTATAGACGACTGCATTCTCAATCAGATTATGCAATGCCTGTTGGAGCAGGGCATAGTCGGCTTCGATGAGCGGAATGGCATGCTGGGAGATATCGCTGGAGATGACCACCTGCTTCTGAGACGCCTGCAATTGCAAGGCACCCACCACCCGATCGACCACCTCCTGGACAGGCACCATCTCAAGCTGCAAGTCCACGCCAGCATCGATGCGGCCCAAATCCAGCAAGCTGGTGACGAGCTGGTTCATGCCATCCACACTGGTGAGGATCTTTTTCACATACCCGGTCTGCTGCTCGTTCAGCTCCCCGACCATCTCAAGCATGGTGGCATAGCCACGCATGGTGGTGAGTGGATAGCGCAGATCATGGCTGACCGTGGCGACAAACTCCGACTTAAGCGTATCCAGCTCCTTGAAGCGGGTGACATCGCGCAGGATGCATACCCGGCCAACCGGCTGGCCTTCAACGATGACGGATGAAGCGGTGGCGAGGTAAACTTTGCCATCCCCCAGCTCCACTTCGGCGGACTGTTTCTCTTCTGAAACGACCTGGAGCAACCCTAAAAGAGCCGGCTGCTGGATGATGGAATCGATCGATTTGCCATTGACTGATTCTCCGGGTAAACCCAACACCTGCCAGGCTGCCGGGTTGGCCAGGAGCAGACGGCCCTGATAATCGGTTACCAGCACCGGGTCGGGAGTAGAGTTGAGGGTGGCAGCCAGGCGCTGGCGACCAATCTCAGCATTCGAAAAAAGTTGAGAATTGGCCGAAGCCAGGGCGGCTTGTCCGGCAATAGTGGTAAGAAAACGAATCTCGTCCTCGTTGAACTGGTGGGGTGTGTTGTATGCCAGCCAGATAGCGCCGTAAAACATGTTTTCGTGGTGCAGAGGCAGGGCCAGCAGGGCTTCTGGGCGGGGAGCGTTGGGTGGGAAGGTGAGCAGGCGCACCCTGCTCAAATTATTCAGTGCCACCACTTCCTTCTGGCGGACCATGGGCAGAATCTGATCATCCAGATAGCTGTACTGTTCATGATCAGCACCTGAACCGAAACGGTTGGGGGCAGGTGTGCCACCTTTCATCTCAGGCAGTGCTTCAGGTGTGAGTACCACCCGTACGGCACTCGCCCCGGTGCTCAGGGCAGCTTCTAAGACGGGTTTCACCGATTCCTGAAATTCGAGGCTGGAAGCAACACCGCGGCTGACCTGCAACAGACGGTTGAGCTCATCCAGGCGGGCTTTCAAGCTGGTACGCATGTTTTCAAACGCGTGACCCAGCTGACCAACTTCATCGTTCCCGCCTAGCTCAAGTGGGCTGTCGAGCTCACCGCTGGAGATACGGTTCGTTTCCTGAGCCAGGTTCTGCAAGGAAGCTGTTACACTTCGCAGCGAAAAGGCCATCACAAGCGCGGCGATAAGGAATAAGATAACAATGATCACCATGAGTGGTGCAGCGATCTGCAAGGCGATCTGCTGAGCCTCCTGCATGGGTGTAGATGTCACCACGCCCCACAGCCGACCCCACACAGGCTGGTAGAACATCAGGCTGCGGATATCATCAGGCGTCACACCTTCAAAGGCCAGACCTTCCAGAGAGGATTGCCCCTGGTAGGTTTGCATTACCCATTCACTGGTTGAGCTATAGATGATTGTATTATTGTCATCCAGGAGCATTCCCTCACCATTGATATTGGCAAGGCTGTTCAAGGAAATGCTGATGGATTCGAAAAACGGGTTAGTGCCGAGGTCAGTGCGCCCCACCAACACCCCTTCGCGGGTACCCTTTCCACTGTACACGGGTGACTGGAATGACAGGCGAGCGGCTACGCCGCCCAAGGTGGGTGGCAGCGTGTACATCTGGATCGGCACGCCGCTCAGCGCATGGGTGATGCCCATATACTCTTCAGCTGATGGGTTGGCGTCATAGAAGTCATCCACCGGGTAGCCGGTGACAGGCTGGCCATTGACATCCAGCAAGTAAACCTCGCTAAAATAAGGAATGGTACGCAAGATATCGCCCAGAAGGATATTTTTCTCTGACAGGGTTCCTTCGGTCCAGGTGGGATCCTTGGCAAATAATTGGATCAGGTTCTGCCCAGTTTCAAGGAAAGCCGGGACGTTATTGGCAGCCATCTTGGAGGTGCTATCCAAACGGTCATTAAGCATACCGGTGGCGGCACGACTGGCCACAACCCAATCGCCAGCCATCAATCCGACTGCCACCAGGATCGCCATGAGCGCCAGGCTGAACAGGAACCGGCTCTGCAAGCGGCGTTCCACCGGGGAGGGTTCCAACGGGCTGGAGAAGCCCCACAGGCGCGGGAAGAAAAGGGCAATGACTTGCGAAACCAGACCTGCTACCAACAATTGCACACCTACTACCAGGGCAGCAGCTTCAACCTGTGAAAAGGCAATATCCAAGCGTGCTGCCAGGCTGCCAGGGCTGGCTAAGGCTACATCCAGAAGGTATAAGAGCGGATAGGTAAGCGCCAGAAGAACAGTGGCAAACAGGGGGTGGCGCAGCAGCTGGAAAAAACGGGTGCGGTAGCGTTGGTGGAAGGCCGATCCCAGGAAGGTCGCCATGAGGCCGTATTCCAGCAGGGTGAACATGCTGTGTGTATCGAGGAGGGCAATGATAGCCCCAGAAAGCAACCCCAGACCGGCCGCCGGGAACACACCCAGCAATCCAGCTGCCAGCACCCATGGGAGGGCGGCAAGCACAGCCACAGCCGCATCGCCTGTGCTGCCAGGTTGAGCTGGAATCTGGAGGGCTCCCAGGTTAGAGATTTGTACTTTAAAGAAGATATTGGTCAGAATCAGGAGGACGAGCAGACCAACAAAAATACCCCCTTGCAACCCCGTCCATTTTTTATTGAGATGACGCCATCGAAAAAGCAGCAGGGCCAGAATACCCGCCATTAATAGCCATCCCACCCACCCGATTAATTCCTGTGGTCGATCGATGTACAGCGGAATACCAAGCAAAGTGAAATTAATAACCATATCGGTGGAATGACATAGAATCTTGTGCTAAAACGATTATAGCATGTATGTAGCTCCGCTATTATGGGTATAGATAGACTTCTTTAGCGGGTTTTCTAAACTGTTAACTCAAACCCACTCAATGGTTTCCTGAGTGGCAAGCGACAGGTCAGAATAATACCCGCGGCGATGTTCCGGCAGCATACCAGACAGGATATACATGGCTTCATCGGTCATCAGGCGCAGCCTGTCACGCCTGGCACGCTGCCCGTCCATTTTGAACCGAAATGGGTGTCCGAAGATGACCCGTGCGCCAGGTTCGCGCCAGCGGTGTGAGAAGGGGTAAGTCGGGTAACCGATGGTCCCATCGATGGCGACTGGCACGATAGGCACACCGGCACGCGTGGCAAGGAAGGCAACCCCTTCCTTCCCCTGGCGCAGCTCCGGGCCGCGGTGAGCCTCTGGAGCCACCAGGATGATCTCTCCTGCCTTCAACACTTCCAGTGCACCCTGAACAGCCCGCCGGTCAGTCTCCTCGCGCTGGACGGGTATCACGCCATACATGCGCGGGAAGATACCGACGATGGGATAGCCGTACACCTCGATCTTTGCCATGGGGACAATGATGCGTGGCAGTGACCCAATGACGACGAATGGGTCCACGAAGTTGATGTGGTTGATCATCAGGATCGCCGGACCCTCGGAGGGCACATGCTCAACCCCCTCCACGTGATCTATTTTTGCAAACAGGTTGAAGCCGATCACCCGCAGCAGAAAACGCAATACGCGGCGGCGACCCTCCCAATGGCTGTGATCATACCCATCGGGCGACCACACCGACGACCGGTCACCTTCCCCGGTCACTCCAGCTCCTCGGGGTGGAGGTAAACCCCATGGTATTCAGGGGGCATCATACTGGCAATGGCCAGCATGATCAGGTCGGCGTTCGACTGCAGAGACTTGTGGCGGTCAGCCCCCTTGCCCTCAATGGGGGGCAGGTGGATGGGCTTCCCAATACGCATCTCGAGGGGTGGGCGCTTAAAACGGAACGCACGGGGTAAGAATTCGTCAGAAGTGCCCAGGATGGCCACAGGGACCACCGATACGCCAGTTTTTTCCACAATAAATGCTGCGCCTGGCCTGGCGCGATTCATGCCGGGTTGATGTGCACGGCGCCCTTCTGGCGCCATGCACAAAGGCCTGCCGGATTGCAAGGCAGCGATAATCATCTTCAATGGCTTGTGTTCAGGCTCATCGCGGTTGATAGCGATGCCATGATAAAGACGAGCCAGGAGGTCCTGACCCGGCCTCTGCCAGACTTCCACCGCCCCCAGAGCTTCGGGGATAACCGGCCAAAATGCAATGACCATGGGTGGCTCAATATGCGAGATATGGTTGTAGGCGATCAAGTAAGGACCTTGAGCAGGGATATTCTCCCATCCACTGATCTTGACATCACTCAGAATGTGGAAAACCAACCTGAAGACCGGGCGCAAAGTGGCTCGGGCGATACGATTAGCCAGGGGAACCGAGTACTCAGTCATTGCCCAAAGACCATGGCTTTCGCAGCTTCGAGGACCTGGTCGGCATCCATGCCATCGGAGCACAGGATGCGGGCATCATCAGCAGGTCGCAGGGGGGCTACCTTGCGATGAGAATCGATCTGGTCGCGCTTGCGCATAGCATCCAGAATTATGGTGTAATCGGCAGGCTCGCCACGCCCGCGTAACTCTTCATACCTGCGACGAGCGCGCTCTTCGACGGATGCATCCAGGTAGATCTTCAGCTCAGCCTCGGGCAGCACCACCGTCCCAATATCGCGGCCGACCATGACGACCCGCCCACGCTCACCGATGCGGCGCTGCTGGGCAGACAGGGCTTTGCGCACGCCGGGATAGGCAGATACCGGCGAGACATAGCGCTCTACATCCGGCTGGCGGATATCCCAGGTGATGTCGCGTCCATCAATAATTACAGTGTACGCCCGGCCGTCTTGCATCGAAGGCGGTTGGACGTCAATTTGGGTTTGCTCTGCCATGGCCGTAATGGCAGTTTCATCGGTAATCTCAACTCCCCTGGACAATGCAAGCCAGGTGATTGCCCGGTACATCACGCCTGTATCAAAATACAGGTACCCTAGTGCCTGGGCGAGGCGATGGCCGAGGGTGGATTTCCCCGATGCGGCTGGCCCATCAATGGCGATAATTTTAGGTATACCCATGCACTATCTCACCTGTCCAAAATATGTCACGGGGTGGCATTCTCGCTGGCAGACGGGCCTCCGCCCGGGAAGCTATCGGTCCGCGTCCATAAAATGACTTGCTCCTGGCTCAGGGGTGCCTTGCGGAAGGCCAGCCAATTAATGAAATCTGTCGGGAAAACTCCCTGCCAACCTGGGGACAGGCGCCAGATGAAATCCTGGCTGCGGTATTCCTGGACCAGACGAGGCTCCTCGGCCTCTTTGAGGGTGATCACAACCGGGGGAGATTCTGCACTTGCCAGGCTTGCCTCAGAGCGGGCAAAGGGAAAGTCGCGTAAAGCCCACTGCATGGCTGGTGAGCCGGTCATATCCACCACTTCTAGCTGGTCGCGTAGGCCTGTATTCCAGCTGGATAAGTCTGTTAGCGTTTGCATCAATTGGCCAACCTGGCCCGGGGTAGGCGAGCTGCTCCACAGCTCCTGGGCTCCATTTTGCCGCACGATCGACATGCCCCAGCTACCCGCAAACAGGAACAGGCCGAGCATCAGGCACAGTGACCAGACCATGCCCAGGCTGGCTGCTGAATTCGCCTCTTTTGAAGAAAAGGCGGTCATCACCAACAGCACGGCCACCAGCCCCAGGAGAAATGCCCCGGCAATAATGGCCGCATACAACAAAATGTTCGCCTGGTAGCGCCCGATAGCCAGAAAATTGAACCATCCGATCACGGCAAAGATGCTGAGCAAGACCCCCAGGGCTCCCGCCACCAGGTAAGTGTCACGCTCCTCACCACCCAGGAACGAACGGCTAATTTCCAAAGATGCCAGGGCCCACAACGGCACAAGAGCCCAGGAAAGGTCGCTCACCTGCCTTCCAACGTAAATAAACGGCAGGATAATCGCAATCACTACCCAAATGCTCAACCCGACCATCACCCGGCGGACATCTGGCTCACTTCGGTACCCCAGCCAGGCTTTTCCAGCCCCGATCAGCCCGAACAGGACAGCAATCAGTTGATATACGAGCAGGCTGGCTGGTAGGCGCAAATAGGGAATGCCACTGGAGGTCAAGAAGGTTTGCACGTACGCTGACACGCTCTCAGCCAGGGCGCCTAGCCCCTGCGGATGGCGGAAAAGTAGCGTGCCCACTGCCAACAAAGTAAAGAGAAAGGTTATGCCAGCGACCCTGAGCAGCGCAGCCGGAATAGGATGTGTATCCGCAACAGATTCATCTTCCTCCCGGGGTTTCGTCATCCAGCGGCTGACAAGTAGGTATATTCCCCAGCTTACCCCCAGGATCAGCAACCCCTGGAGGAAGGCTGGGCCGGAAAGCACTGCCAACCCGGCACAAACCCCGCTCCAAACCATGCGGCGATTGTAGAGGCAAGCCAGGGCTAACAGTGTAAATGCCAGGGCGGGCATCGGGCTGCCAACCTGTCTTGAAATAGAGACAAGACCAGGGTCGAGCGCCAGGCCAAATGCCATCACCAATCCGGCGCGCTGCCGCCATGCTGAATCGCCCATCCAGCCACGGAAAAAGAAAGGCAGCCAAACCAGCAAGCTGCCCGACAGAGCGGGGATAAAACGCGCCAGCGAATTGGTGCTGCCAATCAATGAAAATAATAAACTGGTAAGCATCAGGTAGCCCGGCTGACCGCCTAAAGTGACCGTATGTCCACGTGCCAGATCCAACGCTTGAAGAGCCCAGGTTGCTTCTCCATCGCTGAGCGCACCTGCACCCAGCTGGTAAAAGCGGATCCCCAACGCCAGCACGAATGTCAGCGCATAAAACCAAACTTCAGGTGTGACCTTGTTCGTCTTCATGGAATTCCAGACCGTATTATACCAACTCCATCACCAGGGAATAAAAAGGGCACGGCTACCGCCGTGCCCTGATCAGCCTCTCAGGGTACTTTAAAAATCGTCAGATTGCCTTGCTTGAATACCGGCTCAAGCACCTGATTTAGCTTACGCAAGGCAGTGCTCAGCGTGCAACCCGCGCTCGCCTGGTTGCAAATATGCTGGATGTAATTCATCTCGGGCTGACCCAGGATGACGTAATCCACGCCATACTTGTTCAGGAGATCTAGCGTCAACTGTCCATCGGAGGAGGTGTAGATCGTAGCGATATCTGGCTCACGCTTGGCTTGCTCATCATAACTACCGCGCCATTGGCTCTCGTGGACTGCCCAACCCAGCATGGTTGGGAAGCCTGTGAAGGCGCTCATCCGTCCCTCATAGGTGTACGAGCCACCCAAGGGAGGAACACTGGGTGCTTCGAGGATCACCGGCACATCCCCAGCTGGCAGCCCTTGCTCAGCATTGGCATCCAGCCACTCGATCGCCGCCCAGTCATCCGGGTTAGCCTGGGCGATCGAGCTCGAGCCATCCAGATTAGCCGGACCACTAAACCCACCAGCCCGGCTGGGATAAGCCATCAGCGGGTAGACCAGGCCTAAACCGATAAATACGATAGCCCCAGCCGCGAATATGATGCGGCCGGCAGGGCGCTTGAGGTGAGCCAGCAGCCACCAGGTGCCATAGGCACCGGCGATTCCCAGCATGACCCAGGCTTGATAGTAAAACTTGAATACGGTGTTCATGCGCACGCCGAAACTATCGCGCAGGTAGATAAATTCGACGATCAAGGTCAAGGCCAATCCGGTAAAAATTAACAACAAGGCAAACAGGTCACTGCTGAAGGCCGGTAAAGCATGTGCCGGTTCCTCGCCGGGCTCAGCAATTGCTGAACGACCTTTCAATACCGCGCCCACACTGGCAAGTACCAGGGCCAATAAGGCGGTTAGCATGAGCAACAGCCAGGGATCGCTGAGGCGCGCCTGTATACTGGCCAGGTAGGCTTCCTTCAAGCTCATGCCTCCTAACACCTGCTGCAGGGTGGCCATTAATGAGCTATCTGGAGCAGGGTTCAGAACGAGGAAGGCCAAAGCGATGATCAGCATGATCGCCAGGAATATCCCCACGCAGATTCCCAGGATGCGTAGCCACCAGAAAAGGAAAGAACGCCACACGCGCTGGCCCGCTTCACCTTGCTGGTGGAGATACACGGTCAGGAAGCATATAACCAGGAAGACCAGTGTGCCAAACATGACCAGGTATTGGACCAGCCGGGTGGGTGGAAATACATAGGGCAGGACGCCAGCGGCTTGTGAGCTGAAACTTAGATAGAAAAAGATATATAGGAAAATAGAAGCGATTCCCAGGCCTATGCCGAGCACGACAGAGCGCACTATTGCCTCCCAATCCAGGTGGCCCCTCTGCATAACCAGACCCAGGCCATACGCCAATACCACTAACCCCAGGTAGATGGGCAGGTCCCAGGTGTTCAAGAAACCCAGGGCACCCAGGATAAGGGCGGAGAACATAAACAATAACCAGTCATTATCCAGGGCAAAGGCTACCGGATTCCACCAATGTGAACCTGATTTGTGCTCAGAATCTACCTCCTGCTCAACCTCCCGGCGGCTGCTTTCCAGCTGACGCACCAGTAAGTTGAAGGCCATACCAATCGCCAGCAGCACGAAGGGCAGAGCCAATACGTGTGGGTGGTTGTCGCCCAGCAAAAAACTAAAGAAAGGAAATTCATCGATCGGTTGAACGATCATATTCTGCCCGAGGAAATTCTTATCCGCCAGGACGCGCGATGCCTTCCACCACCACAGAAAGATATCACCCGTGTACCACGAGCCGGTTACCGGTGCCTGGACCAAACCCGGGATGTCGATCCAGTTCCAGAAGCGCTCAGACAGGATCCCGCGGGCATGCAGCGATTCAAGCACACCTTCCAGGTTACCCATCACCGCCACCAGCACCCCGCCCAACACACCAGCAGCCAGGGCAGGGCCAGAGCGCAATGGAGGGTCACCAACCTTACTACGAGCTTTTCGGCTATAGGCTACCAGGTTGTATACCACACCGAACGCGCCAATCAGGGTAAGGGCAAACAGCAGGGCATCATACAGGTCGAATGCCACACCGGAGATTGCTGTTGAAATCCGGGTGAGCGTGGCCAGCATCACATAGCCGTAATAATAGTATGAGATGGCGAAGCCTGACAGCCAGGGGTCAAGGGGTGGGAAGTGCTGGCTGCGTAAGATGGCATTCTGGAAGGCGATTTCCATGAATTTCTCACCACCCGTAGGCTCAATCTTGTAAGGAGCATAAGCCCGCAGGACAGCCCAGGCTACCAGGGCCAGGGCAAATAACACCTCAACTGTGGCGACCAGCTTCCATTTGTCCTTAAGGAAGCCACCCAAATTGGGGATAAGCGTGCCCCGGCAGCGAAAATAAAACCAGGCGGAGATGCCCGCCACGAGCAGGATTGCCAGCAGGCTGCCACCCAGGTCATTATTCACCAGGCCGGTACTGGCACCCAGCCACAGGAAATAACTGGCCAGCAGCAGACCGAGCGCCTTGCTGAAGGAATAACCACGATCGGGCAGCCATCGGAAGATGCGCATGGCAGTCGGCAGAGCCAACCAACCCAGGATCTCCATGAGCAGCCACCAGACCAGTACCTGGATCATTGGATCACCTCGTAGATGACCGTATTCTCATCCCGGTAGACTTCATTCCAAAAATTACCGACGAACGCCGGGAACTTATCCAGCCCAGAGCCGGGATAGGTGAGCTGCTCCAGCTGCCCGACCACGATATATCTAACCTGGTACAGGTTCAGGAACTGCTTGACGGTTTGCGTATCGATGGTTGTGTAAAACTCATCCACATCCATAATGCGCTTGGTCACCCATTCGGGTGGGTTGACGGCGCGTTGTTGCTGCTGGTGCCACTCCCATCCGACCACGCCAGGCAAGCCCGTATTGATGGTGAAACGCGTGTACCAGCGGTACAGGTTGCGCGAGTTGGCTTCCACGATCACCGACGAACCATGCACGTTTTCCTGCATCCACTGGATGGCGCGGTAATCCTGGCTTAAATCCATCGCAAGCCCGCGCTGGTTGGCTGGGGTGCTCTCGGTAGTGTTAGTATAATCTTCATAATAAGTCGCATAGGGCATGTAGGCCATGCCATCCAGGGTGTGGGGGGCGGCAGGCACCCAACGATCCTTGATCTTGGCCATCGTGCCGTACAAGGTGAATAAAAAGGCTGAGAATACCAGGAAAGCAAACCCCACCCGCCAAGCTCCACGCCAACCGGGCAGCCAGCCCCGCATCGGCTCGAGCAGCCATCCCAAAGCAGCCGCCGCACTCAGGGCAAACAACCCCCAGACCTGCAGGTAAAACTTAAACACGGTGTTCATGCGGCCAATATCCCCGCGCACCACCACCATCTCGACCATCAAAGTGATAAGCAGGCCGGTCCCCACCCAGAAGAGCACCAGGCGCTTCACGTCAGGCAGCCCAGGCCGTAAGAGCAACACCCCGGCCCATGCCGCCAGTGGCAGGATGACCCAGACCATGGCAGCGCCTCGCCCAATGGGAAGCTTGCTTAGGAAAGGCATGGCTTCGATCCCAGGAATCTTGATGCTCACCAGCAAGCAAGCCAGTATGAGCAGCACAATCCCGGCAATGATCAGCCCGGCGTATTTCTCCAGCTTGCGCAGTGAGGCCAGGGGCGTATTGGCCATCCACTCGCGCGTCTCCCATACCATCCAGGAGACAATGACGAACAGGAACAAGCCCCAATGGGTTAAATAGGACCACAAGGGGGTATGCGTACCCGTCCAGGGGATGACGGCAGAGTATGGTTGGGCATACCATAAGCGGTAAGGTAGATATAAAGCGTAGGATAAGACCGCCAGGAGCAATATGCCTGCCCCAGCAATGAGCAAACGTTTTAAGGTCAGGCTGACCTGGGGAAGCCAGGTGAAACGCTGTCGATCGGCATACCGAAAAAGGGCATAGCCAAGGACGAGCATCCCAATGGGCAGGTAGGCATAAATATCAGAGAGATTGGTGGGGTAAAGGGCGCCGATCGCCAGGCCACCCAACAGCAAGCTCAGTAAGCCTGCCCCACGACTGCTCGAATGAGCTTTACCCAGCAGCACCGCCACAGCCCAGGCAAGAGCCAACATGGCGATGGCCATGGCGATCATGTGGGCATGCAAGTCGCCATACAGGAAGGTGAACAGGGGAAATTCAGTGATTGGTTCAACGTCATTCGGGGCAGGGATAGCCCGGCTTGGTAGCCAATACCAATCAGCTAGGCCATAAGGTAGCTGGGCGCCGTGGAACAGGTTGTTCCATATTCCCACAGGCAGACCGGCCAGGCGAGTGAGCAGGGGCGTCGTGTCGGTCACTCCACCCTGAACACCCAGCTGCTCCCAGCCCTTGAGAAACATGCGCAGGGTGCCCAGGTTGCCGACGATGGTCATGCCGACCGCCGAAGCTACCCCGATCCAATACGGCCGGCTGGTGGAAGCTTCAGGCGGCTGGTCACCATCAGTGGCGGCCGGGTCATCAGGCTGCTCGACTCCCTGTGAACGAGGGTGACTGAGGTTGTAGCCAATGCAGAAGGCTCCCATGGCAACTAGGCTGAACAGGGTGGGGAGGATCAGGTTGTAGGCAATGGAGGGCACGATGCCCAGCCACTTGACCAGCACACCGACGAAGACAAAACCCCAGTAGTAATAATTCATATAGCCACCAGCGTACCAGGGGTCATAAGGCGGGAAGGAACTGCTCTTCAGGATGGCGTTGAAGTAAGAAAAGTCCATCGGCTTTTCCCCACCCTTCCACGGGTGCCACAGGTCGGGGTTACCCAGCCGGACGAGCAGGAAGGCCACGAAAAATACCAGGAAAAGCCCTTCAATGATCAAGAAATACTTGCGCCGCGAGCGCCATTCCTCGCGCAGCTCGACCCGCTGACGGTACGCCAGATAGATCCCCACCGCGGCCATGATCAGGATGACCAGGGTAATGGTCAGGCGGCTGAAGGAGATATTGACCGAGCCAGCCAGCCAGGTAAGGTAAGCCAGGATCAGCATGCCTGCCGTACGGGCCAGGGGGTAACCGCGATCCCGCAAGCCTGGCAGGGTAATGCGCAACAGGGGATAGGTCAGCAACCCCAGGACAGCTACGCTCAGGTACCATACTATTACTGCAAGGATCTGGTAGCGATTTTGCGGGGCCTGTGGATCAAACAGCTGTGACCAGGTGCCCCCAATGGTCTGCAGGTACAGGCGTACCTCAGGGAGAATCAAATTTGCCGGGTGGTAGGCAGCCTTCTTGGGCGTGATCCGCACGATCTCGCCGAAATTCGCCTGGCTGAGTATCTGGCGCATCTGATCGGAATTGTAGCTGCTGGTCTTTTTGAAGACCAACACCTTGGGATGGTCGTAAACCGTGAAAGCTTCCTCGGCAAATTGGTCGTTGACGCTGAACGGACCGATCGTTGGATCAGATTGGAAGATCGCCACAAGCTCGAAACCCAGCTTGCCCTGGAACAACCCGGGTTCGGCCACGCTGTAGCACCAGCCGATATCCTTGTCATCCGGGCAGCCCAGCAGGTAGCGATAATGCAAACTGCTCATTGGAAAACGCTCAGGCAGGCGTGGTAGCGAGCCCCATTGGCGATTGGAGCTGATCAGGATGTACTCGGTGCGGTCATACACGTCGATGAAATGCTCAAGCTTGTCGGCATTATCATCGGTGTACATGTTAAAGTTCAGGCCGGGGGTATAGATTCCGCCAAAAGGATCGTAGCCATCCACCCGCAAGGGCAGGCCATCATCCCAATCGCCTTCATTCGCAATGGCTGAGCCCTGGACGGTGAGTCTACCCTCTCCAGAAACCAACGCCAGGGAAAGGTTGTAATTCCGGCCAGCCTCCAGCACAAGGGGCGTATCCAGCGTCATGGTATAGCCCGTACCAGCGCCGAAATCCGCAGTCAGGCTGGCAGTTACCGGCGGTTGAGACTCCTCGCCCGAAGCGATGCTGATCTGGATTGTTTGCTGGCCCTGAGCTGGGGTCTGATCCACCAGTTGGCTCAGAGAGATTGACTCCAGGGAACCATCGACCTGGATCGGCAAGGATACTGTAAATTCAGAACCAGGCTGGATCAGGCACTGGGTGGGTGTGGGGATGGACTGCACGGTTTTAACACCAGCAGTTAGAATGGTCAGTTCAAGCGGACCGCAGGCGTTCAGTACCCGGGAGGAATCCGGCGTGGTGAGCATCAGCGTGTACTCGGCACCAGCCTTGACTGGCAGGGGTGTAGCTAGTGCCAAGATTTCTTTACTCGAGAAGGAGATTCCAGATCGAGACGGGGTGACCATCTCAGATGACTGGCTTAACGGTACCTCACCGGTTGTGCTAAAAACGAATACGTCCAGTGCTACCGGCTGGGCCAGCTCGTTGGCAACATGCCCGAGGGCAACCTCGTTCACGGTACCGCTTTCATGAGCAGTAAATACGGTCTGGTATGGCAAATCAGCCTGGATGGTGATGCCATACGGGATTGAGAGCGGCTGGTTGTACTCCCCGCTCCCGGTTTGGATGTGCAGGTTGATCGGTCCAGGGATATTCTGGTAAATCCAATCAGAGGCAGCCACGCGCGTGATGGGACGGGCATAGATCAGGCTGAACCCCAAGGCCCAGAGGAGCGTGGCGACCAATACGAGGGCTCCCCCCAGGATTGCAACGGGCTTTGCCCACTTCACAGCTGCGGGTTGATGCTCGTCTTCCGGAGATGTCGCTCCTCCCCGTTTACGGCGCCGGAGATTCCATAATTCCACCAGTCCCCAGGCAGCATAGATGGTCAGGATGGGATAAGTGGGCATCTGATAACGCATGGTCGGGTTAAACTGCATCGACTGCCAGACGAAATAAAACCCTCCCCATGACCAGAGCACAACATGTCGCTGCCAGTCTCCTTTGAGCATGCGCCAGCCCGCCCACAGGAAGCCGAAAGCAGCCAATATCGCCAGGGGAATACCCAAACCCCATTCCGCCATGTTTTGGGCTGAAAACCAGATCGGTCGGCGGGCCCATTGCAGCGAAGGTGGAAAGTCGATGTCACCGGCCGCCTGGGCACGCTGCTCACGGATATTGGACACCCACTGCGGGTTGGGACGCACCCCAAGGAACCCAGGTCCCAGGAAGGCATAGGGTTGGAAAAGTCGAAATACCAGTATGCTCACAACGGCTGCAATACCCAGGTACACAAACGCATTAATCAGCCAGCGCGAGCGCTCGGCAGCGGGCTTGCGGAAGATCACCACCGCATAAGCCACCGGAAGCACAAAGGCCACCGGTGCGGCGCTTAATTTGGAAGCGACAGCGCAACCCAGGGCAATCCCAAAAGCAATCGACGGGCCAAAATAGGGCTGCTTGATGAAGTCGGCGATACGGGCAGACGTTGATAGGGGAGCATTGCCCCGCTGGCCCTCAGCGGGACCTTCCGGCGAGTCTTCACCAGGTTCAGGCTGTTGAACAACGACTTTCCCATTCAACAGGCTGATGCACACGGCAAAATAAACCGCCAGCAGGGTAAAGAAGCTGAAGAAGGTATCCATGGTGAAGAAGTGCGACTGCTGGATGTTCAGCACCGTGAAGGCAGCAAAAGCTGCCGCCAGGAGGCCCACCGACCGGCTGAACAGGCGCTTCCCAATCAGGTATACCAAGACGACCGACGACAGATCGATAATTGCAGAAAGGATTCTGCCGACGATGGTCATCTCATTGAAGCCGGAATGACCGTACACCCACTCCACAATATAGCGGGTGATGAACATCGGTAGCGTACCGTAAACATAAAACGAATGGCCGCGGTTATTGGGGTTGAGAGGCGAGCAGGAGGCATCGAAATAGCCGCCCCAATTCTTGCAATCCGGGTAAGCATCAGGGTATTGCGCCCGCCAGGAATTGTTTACCGTGTTGGGAGGCGTCCCCAACTCGGCATCGGGCGTGTCGATTGGGGCGATATCCGTCCCAACCCAGATCAGGAAACGCTCATCCGGGTGTAGATATTGGAATTCACCCCACTGGATACCGATAAAACGAAAAGCCGCGCCGATCAAGAGCACGAATACCAGCAGGATGTCGTAGATCAGGGGGGTGACCCAACGAGCTCTTTTCTGCTGGACAGGCAACTGTGATGAAGAGGGAACGGCTTCAGTCATAATCTAGGTAAATAATAATCCTGTGAATTTCCTGAGCGTTATCCTCAGGGAATCACCACTCCTCCCGGTCCAGGTACTGCACCTGGACTCGATGACGCCTTTGGAACCATGTAGATGTAGAAATCCTTTCCAACCTGCGAATTGTAACTGGAGACCGTCCCATGAGGGAACAATTCGTATAGCAGTTTAAGGTCAGCTTGGTCTTGTGGATTGATGATGAACAGCTTCGGCTGGGGGAAGTTGACAGTGTTATCAATTTGGTCAGGCATGATAGCCATATCCCGGGTAGGGTCACCGGCATTCATGCCCACCAGGCGCGTGTCCACCCAGTATGGATAAGGGACCACATAGGCATTGTTCATCCCGCCATACAGCTCGCCAAAATCACGGATGACGCTACCCATCTCGGAGCTATTGATGGAGGCCAGCACATAAGCCCGTTGGTACTGGTTGAAAACTAAGTCATAATTCCCCAGGGCGGAGAAGAAAATGAGCGCAATCGCAAGCCCCCACGAAAACCTTGACCCGCTTTTGGAAGGCATGCGTTGCTCAATACCCGACATCAACCCATCCAGGGCAATGGCAATGATGACAAAAACCGGCACAATGGCGCCTCCCGCCCGGTTCAAAGCCGGGTTCTCGTCCGGAAAGGCCAAAGATAGTATGGATGGCAGCATCAACACCGGTACTGAGATGAGCAAGGCTAGGTCTTGCCAGGTACGCCTGCGGATGTAGCGTACCAGCAGCAAGACCACACCGAGGAAGTACAGGGCTGCGGAGATAACATCCAGGGCCGGGCTGTTGGTCACCGAGTGGACCCAGATATTACCGTCCGACCAGAAGAACATGGTGGATGCGTTCCATAAGTTCTTAATGAAAATCAGCAAGGCGGGGCCAGGCAAAGAACGCTCAGATTCCCCCAGGCGTGAAAAAGCCCGGTAGTCAAAAAGGGAGGGATATTCGATCGCAAAGCGTAGCAGGGGCAGGAAGACAAGCAGGGAAATCAGGATCAGCACCATTAGCCCGGTAAATACCTGTAGCCTGCGGCCCCGGGCCTGAGGGTGAAGCAAGAACAGGCCAACAACGATCAACACGAGAATGGGCAAGATGCGGATGGGCGTGTAGCCGTGCAAGCCAATCCCCAGGGCCAAGCCCGACAGGATGAAATCGTTGCGCCTGCCAGTACGCAGGCCACGCATCAAGTAAAACAAGGTCGGAGCGACAAATAGCGGGTAGAGCGGGAAGCGTAGTCCGACACGGGAAATCACATTCGGCCAGTAACCAATGCCCGCAAACAGTAAGGCGAACAGTCCCACCCGGCGGTTGCCCAGCTCCTTACCCAGCAAGTAAACGAACGGCAGGGTAAGTAACCCCACCAGAACGGTGCCGATCTTCAGGCTCAGATAGGTATAGCCGGTGTGCAGCAGCTTGATGATCCCTGCCGTCAGGTACATTTGAATAGCTTCTCGCCCGGTATTGCGCGGGAAGAAGATCTGCGTTTGCCCATGGAGCACATCCCAAATATCCAGCAGCTTCTCGGCATGATCGCTGACCATCTCCGGGGGCACCTGGGTAATGCGGAAGGTGCGGAAGAAGACCACCAGCGCTAACACGGCAATGACGAGTAAAGCCCAACTGGAGATGGAGAACTTCCACGGAAAGTGCAGGTGATCCTTGAGCCACTGCCACCACCCCTTGAATGGCAGCTCTCCCTGCCAGAAAGCCAGGCAGGTAAATATCACCGCCAGAAGCCATACAGAGACATTGAGGACGGTGAAACGGTTTCCCCCGAGGAGCAGGAAGGCTACCAGGGCCAGGGGCAGACTGATGATCAGCCAGCGAGAACGCACGCGATAATCTTCGGGGTGATCTTCGGGCTCGGGCAGCTCGGCCGGCGCCCACTCGCCTTTCCATACTGCCCACACCAGCACGCCTGCCGCGAGTAAGTACAGGATCACGCCCGGGATCCACTGCCGGTTGGGGCGGGGAAGCAGGGATAATTGGGCCACCAGAGCCAACCCGAGGGCCAGCAAGGAGCGCCAGGGGAGCTCGAGGTGTGAGCGGGGCAGCACACGGGCCTGGGTTGAATCAGCCAGCAACTCCATCTGCTCAGGACGTTCTATGGATTGTTCAGTACTTTCTGGGGATGTTTGGGGGGCAGGTTCAGCGGCGGGAATTGCCAGTGGCTTCCCGTGCAGCAGGGATTTAAGGTAATCCAGAACCGTTGGTTCACGGTTCATTCTTTCGCCGCCACCACAATCAGGCTTTCACCCATACGAAGGGGAATAATACTCCATCCAAGAACAGCTTGCAAGCCCCCCGGCAGGCCAAAGAACAGCTTCTGCAGGGCGGTGGGGATGACTGGGAAATAAGGAGCATCCCAAAACCCATCGGAAAAGGCCTTTACCACCCGAAACTGGTTGAGACGCAAGCAGGCCAGCCATTCCTCGGGAGGCTTCAGGTTGATGTGGGTGGGATCCTGATACCCAATCCAGCCTGGGCCTTTCCTTTTCCGCATGGGCGAGCTCAAGTTAGGAGTGGCAAGGATGAGCGCACCGCCAGGCTTCAATACGCGGCTCATTTCGGCGATGGCTTGCTCAGGATGCTGCAGATGCTCCACCACATGCTTGGCTATCACGATTTCAAAAGAGGCCGGTGGAAAGGTAAAGCAATCATCGGCGGAAAGGACCGCAAAGTGCCCACCAGGCACATTCAGCTTCGCCTTGGCTAACGCCCATGGGTTGATATCGGTGCCATACACACCATAGTGCTCTGCCAGCCAGGAGAGCAGGTGGCCCATACCGCAGCCCAGCTCCAGTACGGCACCCCTGGCAGGCCCAAAGCGGCATGCCAGATGAGCATAATATCGGTTTGACCACCAATACTGGCTGTAACGCTTGAAGTTCACCCCAGCGTAAGGACCGGTTGAAAAGTAATCCTGATTAAACGGCTGGGTGCCGGGAGCAATCTGGCTCATGGGTTATCAGGTGCTCCGCGCAACAAAGAAGGTGAACGTACCCTCAGGATCAGGCTGGGCGATGGCATAGCGGCGTACATAACGCTCGGTAAAGAACAGGTTCCAGCGGTAAGGGGCGATGATCCAGTGCCCCGTGAGGGCATGTGGAAGTAACGTGGGCCCACCTAGGTAATGGCCCCACTCGAGGGTGCGCATAGCTTGGGGAGAAAAATAATGCCACCACTTCTCAAGTTTAAAGCCTGCCCCCTCCAGCCAGGTTTGCCAGGTTTCAGGCCATACGGCATGTTCAACACGCGACATGCGCCTGAACCAGGCAGTGTAGGCCTGTCCAGCGCCTTTTAAGGCAATTTTACCCAGCAAGCGGGGTATGGAAAGCTCACTCAGGTAGAGCGGGTTAGGCACGCAAAACAGGAAAATAGCCCCGGTTGCCATCACCCGCCTGAGTTCAGCCAGCACCTGCTGCACATGTGGGATGTGTTCCATGACCGAATTGCTGACCGCGCTGGAGAAATAGCCTTCTGGGAACGGTATCCGGCCGCCATCCGCCTGCACTAGTGACTTATAGCCACCATATTTCCTCGCCTGGTGGATAGGCCCGGTCCATGGGTCAAGCCCAACATCCAATTTACGCTCGAAGGTGATGCTGGCAAAATGTCCATCGCCACAGCCCAGGTCGAGGGTGGGTGAAGTCAGCTCAAACTGCTGGTAAAATTCAGCCTCCACAGCCCTGAGCATGGCCCGAAAATAGGGCAGCTCACGCAGGTTTAGCCAGAGGAAATCAGGGTGGGTCATGTGAAAATCACCAGGATAGTGGGGCGATCACATCATCAGGGATCAGGAGGCATTCTCCACCGGCGAGCGGGTGATCGTCCTTTCTTTGAGCAGGCTGCGAAACAACTGTTCATAAGCTTCAGCAATATGCTCGGATGAAAACATCGTTTTTACTCCCTCAACATCGCCGGTATAGCGCTCCGGCTGATCGAGCACCTCGTTAATCCCCTGCGCCAGGGAGTGAGCATCTGCCGGCGGAATGAGGCGCCCCATGCCAGTGATCTTCACCGGTTCGCGCACGCCAGGAATATTGGAAGCCACTACCGGCGTGCCGCTGGCCATCGATTCCACCTGCACGATCCCGAACGATTCGGTGCTGTTGGTGCTGGGTAAGACGGTCACGTCGCAAAGCTGGTAGAATGCGGCTAGCTCCGCCGCGGGAAGGATTCCCATGAAGGTCCAGTGATTATCCAGGGCTTCGATCCTTGGTTTCAGCTTGGCGGCATACTCCTCTTCACCAAGGACGTTCTGGTACTGCCCGACATGCAGCACGCGTGCCTGTGGATGCCTCTTTAAGATCTCGGGCATGGCTTCCACCAGGTATTCCACCCCTTTCTCAGCGGCCAGGCGGGCAACCATCCCAATCACGCGCTGACCAGGCTCCAACATGGCTTTTTCCTTTAAGCTCTGCAGGTCATCCTGTGTGGGGGAAGCCAGTTCCACCGGGGTGGGGATGGCGCGAATTTTCAGCAGGTAATGGCGCAGGAAGGCGGATTCTCGGGCGTAATCCAGGGTGTTTACCACCACCTCATTCGATAGACTTAATGACATATGGTTAGCCAGGTGCGATACCTGGTTGGCGATGGCATGGATGAAGCCTTTAGGAAGCAGCAAGTCACAATGATAAGTGAGCACCACAGGCTTGTGCAGCAAGCGGCTGATCAGGGCGATATAGGAAGCGTCAAGCTGAGGCAGGTGCAGATGTACGACGTCTGCCCGGCGGATGTTCACCCATGCCCAATACCACATGCTCGGCATGAGCACCCCTTTGCTGACGTGCATCAGCACATGCGGCCGGATGACCTGCACGCCATCCCTGACCTCACGAGCAGGCAGGCTACGGTCATAGCGCGAGGTCAGCACGGTCACCTGGTGCCCACGCCTCGTCAGGGCACGCGCCAGGCGCTCGGCGTAAATGGTCAGGCCTGAATAATGGGGGCGGTAGTAGGTAAGGGTGGTCAGGATCCGCATAGCAATAGCACAGACGCAACGCGCGGCTTAAATGTTTCCGTCAGCCGGATGCTCGGGTTCTCCTTCAGTTTTCATTTTCCCCAGGCGGGTGTACATCCCGGATAGCGATTCTCCATCCTTGTACAGACCATAACCGCCTATCAGGCTGGTGAGGACATAACTGGTGATGTGCACTGACAAGGCAAAGGCCGTGGCTGTGGCAGCGTTCACCCCTGTACCGGTCAGGGCAACCACTAAAGCTGCCTCGAAAACACCCAGCGCCCCAGGCGATGAGGGTGCAGCAACTCCCAATGCGCCTACACCCAAGGCGAAGAGCACTCCCAGCAGGCCGGGGGAGGGGAAGAAAGCCCGCAGGAACAGGTAATACTGCAGGACGGCCACCAGCCAGTTCAGCGTCTCCCACCCCAGCGCTTCCAGGAACAGGCGGCTGTCGGTAATGATGGCTAGCCCGTCAAAGAAGGCGATCACCCGCTTGCCGGTCAGCTTAAGCACCATGCTTGATCGCTGAGCCAGTCGCTCTATCCAACCCAGCACCCGCTGGCGGTTACGCGCCAGGATGTATATGCCAAGTAACCCAACCACCACGATGAATGCGATAGTGATGGCGGCTTCTCTGGCCCAAGAGACACCGATTACAAAGGGCAGGGTACTGAGAAAGATCCCCGCGGCAAATGCCAGGTCGAGGGCTCGCTCGATGATAATTGACGGGATTACCTGCCAGAAATCAATGTGAGCCTTACGCCCGATAAGGAATGCCCGCCCAATTTCCCCCAGGCGCAGGGGCAGGATATTGTTGAGCAAGTAACCTTCATTAACAGTGATGAATGCATCCCGATAGGAGGCTTTCTTTTGCAACAATGTGCGCCAGAAAAATCCGCGCACGATCAGCCATAGGATCTCTGTCAGAAGCCCTAAGAACAGGAAGGTGGGATTGGCTTGCTGCACCGCCAGGACAAATTTCTTCGGATCCAGCATGCGAAATACGATCACCAGGGCTACCACGCTGATGATCAGCCCAGGCAAGATACGCTTCCAATTACCCCTGCTTGAGGCTGTCGCGATCTTACTCCTCCCCAATGCGCAGCACCGCCAAGAAGGCTTCCTGGGGGATTTCAACATTACCAACCATCTTCATACGCTTCTTGCCGCGCTTCTGCTTTTCCAGCAACTTCTTCTTACGGGAGATGTCACCCCCGTAGCATTTCGCCAGCACATCCTTGCGTAGAGGCTTAATATTGGCGCGTGAGATCACCCGCCCTGCAGCATAAGCCTGGATGGGAACCAGGAACAGCTGGCGCGGGATGACATCCTTGAGCTTGGTGATGACCGCCTGCCCCTTGTGATAGGCATCGTTGCGGTGCACGATGGTCGCCAGGGCATCCACCGGTTCTTCGTTGACCAGGATCTCCAGCTTGACCAGGTCGTCCTGGCGGTATTCGGCAAACTGGTAATCCAGTGAAGCATAACCACGCGTGCGCGATTTAAGCAAATCGAAGAAATCCACGATGAGCTCGGAAAGGGGAATCTCAAAGTTGAGCTGGACGCGGTTGGGGGCGGGGTAATCCTGGGTGGTGAACACACCGCGCTTCTTCTTAACCAGCTCCATGATCGTTCCGTAGAATTCCGTGGGGCTGAAAACCTCGATGTTCATCCACGGCTCGCGGATCTCCTGGATGAGCATCTCATCCGGCAAATCAGCGGGAGAGTCGATCAATATGGTCTCGCCAGTCAGCAGCACCACCTCGTATTCCACCGAAGGAGAAGTGACGATGATGTCCAGGTCGTATTCGCGCTCCAGGCGCTCCTGGATGATCTCCATGTGGAACATGCCCAAAAAGCCACAGCGAAAACCAAAGTTCAGCGCCTGGGAAGTTTCGGGCTCGAAGGTCAGGGAGGCATCGTTGAGCTGTAGTTTATCCAGGGCATCCTTCAGGTCGGCGTAATCCTCGCCCTCCACGGGGTAGATGCCGGCGAAGACCATCGGCTTCACCTTGCGATAACCTGGCAGGGGCTCGGCCGCTGGGGTGGCGACGTTGGTGAAGGTATCGCCCACCCGGCATTCATGCACGGTCTTCAAACCGGTGGCGATGTAGCCCACTTCACCCGATAGCAAGGTGATCACTGGGCGCAGGTCAGGGGTAAAAATGCCAATCTCAACCGGCTTGACATGGAAGCCAGTGGCCATCAGCAGCAGGGAGTCGGTATGGTCGATCCGCCCATCCATCAGGCGCACATAGGCCACCACACCTTTGTATGAGTCGTAGTGTGAATCGAAGATGAGCGCCCGCAGGGGAGCTTGC
Organism: Anaerolineales bacterium; assembly: GCA_003105035.1. Taxonomy (NCBI): domain Bacteria; kingdom Bacillati; phylum Chloroflexota; class Anaerolineae; order Anaerolineales; species Anaerolineales bacterium. The sequence continues at coordinate 217,837 of PQAL01000003.1, forward strand.
TCATCACCTTGGGGAGGTGGCACCTGCCTGACGATGACTTCCAATACTTCCTCGACATGGGTGCCCTCCTTGGCTGAGATGCGGATGATCTCATCCGGAGGCGTGCCGAGCAGGCTGCTGATCTCCTGAGCCACTTCGTCTGGCCGGGCAGAAGGCAGGTCGATTTTGTTGATGATGGGGATGATTTCCAGGTCAGCTTCCAGGGCACTGTACAGGTTAGCCAGGGTCTGAGCTTCGATGCCCTGGCTGGCATCCACCACCAGCAAAGCACCCTCGCAGGCTTCCAGAGCACGGCTAACCTCATATCCAAAATCGACGTGTCCTGGGGTGTCGATCAGGTTCAGCTCGTACTTCTCGCCATCCCAGGCGGTGTAGCTCATGCGCACGGCAGAAGCCTTGATCGTTACACCTTTTTCGCGCTCCAGGTCCATGCTATCGAGGATTTGCTCGGTGGTATCGCGGTCAGACACGGTACCGGTGAGATGTAACAGCCGGTCCGCCAGGGTGGACTTCCCGTGATCGATATGGGCGATGATGCAAAAGTTACGTATATGTTCCGAGGTCATTGACGGGGCATAGTATAACCCATTTTAATGTATGAAAGGCAATGCGCCTGGTGAGGCTGGATTAATTTTGCGCCTCAAACAGCGTATCGACCAGGCTTTCGATCGAGACCTGCTGCTCAGCCGGATATTCCAGCCAGGCCAGGAATTCCACGTTGCCTTTCGGCCCGGTGATGGGGCTGCGGATCAGCCCATGCAAGGCATATCCAAGTGGGATGGTTGAGCCCAGCACATCCAATAACACCTGACGATGGAGCAGGGGGTCCCGGATCACACCCTTGCCCCGGGCTACTTCATGGCGACCGGCTTCGAATTGCGGCTTGACCAGGCTGATCACCGTCCCGCCTTGCCCATCCGTAGCCAGCCAGCTCATCACCACCGGCAGGATGATTTTCAATGATATGAAGGAGACATCGACAGTGACCAGTTGAACCGGCTCTGGAAGGACCTCAACGAAACGGGCATTGGTATCTTCCATCACCACCACGCGCGGGTCTTGGCGTAGCTTCCAATCCAGGATGCCATGCCCGACATCGATGGCATACACCCGCAGCGCACCATGTTGCAGCAAGCAATCGGTGAACCCGCCTGTGGATGCTCCAACATCGGCACACAGCTTGCCCTTCACTTGAATGGGGAAGGCTTGCAGGGCAGCAGCCAGTTTTTCACCCCCGCGCGAGACAAAGCGCGGCCCCTGATCGATTTCAAGAATGGCATCCGCCTGCACGCTTGCCGCGGCTCGCAGCACTACCTGCCCGTCGACGCGCACCTGACCAGCCATCACCAGGCGCTGTGCCAACGAGCGGCTCTCCGCCAGCCCGCGCTCCACCAACAGCACATCCAGCCGCGATTTTCCCATAGGCATATATTAACTCAGATTCGGACGATGAAAGCAGTGATTCTCGTACCATAAATTGATGATTCTCAGGTAAACTAATATGAATAAGAACATGTCTCTCGCCTGGGTGAAGCCACTGCTTAAAACGATGCGCCCGCGCCATTGGGTGAAAAACGGGCTGCTATTCATCCCGCTTATCTTCGATAAACAGCTGACCAACTGGGTTGCCCTGGGTCGCACAATCCTGGGGGTCATCCTGTTCTGCCTGCTTTCAAGCCTCATTTACATCATCAATGACCTGGTGGACCTGGAAGCTGACAAGAAGCACCCGCTTAAAAGCCAGCGGCCGCTGCCATCCGGTGCCCTGAAGGTGCGCACGGCCAAGGCGGCAGGCATCCTGCTGACTTTAATCGTATTCATCCCAGCTGCTTTGCTCTCGCTAGAATTTGCCTTGATCGGTTTGGCCTACCTGGTGCTCAACCTGGCTTACTCAGCCTGGCTCAAGCATGCCCCCATCCTGGATGTGATGTGCCTGGCCAGCTTTTACGTCTTGCGTGTGGCCGCCGGGGTGTCACTGATCACCGTCACGCGCTTCTCCCCCTGGCTGTATGTCTTCACCACCTTCCTGGCCCTTTACCTGGGAATCGGCAAGCGACGGGCTGAGCTCAGCTTGCTGGCCGGAGAGGCGAACGCTCACCGGAAATCGCTGGGGGAATACACCCTGCCGCTGCTTGACCAGCTTATCTTGATCGTCTCGAGCAGCTCGATCATCACTTACAGCTTATACACCTTCTCAGCACCCAACCTGCCTGCCAACCACACCATGATGCTGACCATCCCGTTTGTGATCTACGGCATCTTTCGCTACTTGTGGCTTATCCAGGTTAAGGAATATGGCGGCGAGCCTGAGGAGGTGCTACTGAACGACCGGCCACTGCAGATCACGATCTTTTTGTGGGCACTGGCCATCCTGGTCATTTTCTATTCCTCCCCTGTTTGATCTACAATATTAAAATGCCCGCCTTTTCTGCATCAGCACCTGGAAAAGTGATTTTATTCGGCGAACACGCAGTGGTTTACGGGCAGCCGGCGATCGCTGTGCCTGTGCTGCAAGTGCGCGCCAAAGCCATCGTGAACATGGACCCGCGCGCTCCATCCGGTTCGGTCAGGCTACAGGCGCCCGACATCGGCCTGGAAGCGAACCTGAGTGACCTGCCAGAGAGCCACCCCCTGGCAGCAGTGATCCACAAGGCTGCTGAGGTTATTCAGGTGAAGCGTTTGCCAGCCTGCACCATCAAGGTGACTTCCACCATCCCGATCGCTGGGGGGATGGGTTCGGGAGCAGCAGTGTCGGTAGCCATCCTGCGGGCTTTTTCAGCTTCCCTCGGTCACCCGTTGACCGATGAGCAGGTATCGGATATCGCCTACCAGGTGGAAGTGATCCATCACGGTACCCCGTCAGGCATCGATAACACGGTTATCACCTATGCCCGGCCGGTGTATTATATTAAAGACAAACCAATTGAGCTCCTGCAGGTGAAACAACCCTTCATCCTGGTCATCGGTGATACGGGAATCCACAGCCCGACCGCCAGAGCCGTAGGTGACCTGCGAGATGCATGGGAGAAAGATCGCTCATTCTATGAAAGTTTGTTCGACAATATCGGGGAAATCGCCTCCACAGCCAGCGCGGCTATCAGAGCCGGCAAAGTTGACGCCCTGGGATCATTAATGAACCATAACCACAGCCTGCTGCAGGAACTGGGAATATCATCTCCAGCACTAGATAGCCTGGTGGAAGCTGCCAGGTCAGCGGGTGCGCAGGGAGCCAAGCTCTCCGGCGCTGGGCGGGGCGGCAGCATGATCGCCATGGTCACCTCAGAGACGTCCAGCCAAGTGGCAGAGTCACTGCTAGCTGCCGGGGCCGTTCGCACGATCACCACCGAGGTACCCACAACATGAGCCCCCGGCTGGTTTTCCTCAAGTTAGGTGGCTCGTTGATCACCGTCAAAGCCCAACCCCACACCCCGCGCATGGATGTGCTGGCTCGCCTGGCAGGGGAGATCGCCGAAGCACGATCGCAGGACCAAGGTTTACAAATCATCCTGGGGCACGGCTCGGGCTCATTTGGGCATGTACCCGCCAGCAAATATCACACCCGCCAGGGAATACATTCAACAGAAGAGTGGCTGGGTTTCGCAGAAGTCTGGCAAGAAGCGTCTGAATTGAATCGCCTGGTGATGCAATCCCTCGAACAGGCCGGCCTACCGGTGATGGTATTCTCGCCTTCCGCCACGGTGATCTCCAGGGATGGCAAAGTGGCAATCTGGAACCTGATCCCGCTGCGTAGCTCGCTTGAGGAAGGGCAGCTCCCGGTGGTCTACGGAGATGTAGTCTTCGACCTTATGCGTGGCGGGACGATTCTATCCACCGAAGACCTGTTCTCCTATCTCGTGCCCATATTCAGACCGGTGCTTTTGCTCGAGGCGGGCATTGAACCCGGCGTGTGGCAGGATTATCCCACGAACACCAGGCTGCTGAGGGAGATTACACCCCAAAGTTTTCCTATCATCCAGGCTAGCGTTAAAGGCTCAGCCACTACGGACGTGACCGGCGGTATGCTTGACAAGGTTCACCAGGTTTTAACCATGGTGGAGCGTGTGCCAGGGCTAAACGCTTCCATCTTTTCGGCTGAGCCCCCCGGCAGCCTGCTGCGTGCGCTGTTGGGCGAAAATATGGGCACCCTGCTCCACGGCTAAGAGCCGGTGTGAGCTCCATAATATCCGGGGTTATAATATGGTTCGGATAAAACAAGTCTGAAAAGGCGAAAACAGGGCGAAAATATGTATTTTACGCGTAAAGAGCTTGAAAAAATTGAGGACCTGAGCCTGGCACCCTATGGCATCCGTAGCAAGGATTCGAAGGGGCGCTGCTACCCGGAGGAGGAGCCAGAATATCGCACTGCTTTCCAGCGCGATCGCGACCGCATCCTGCACACCACCGCCTTCCGTCGGCTGGAATACAAGACCCAGGTATTTATTAATTATGAGGGTGACTATTACCGCACGCGGCTGACCCACACCCTGGAAGTCTCGCAGATCGGGAGGACGATCGCCCGTGCCTTGGGCGCCAACCCCGAGCTGACCGAAGCGATCTGCCTGGCACACGACCTGGGACACCCGCCCTTTGGACACAACGGTGAGGCCACCCTGGCACGCCTGATGAAGGACCATGGCGGGTTTGATCACAACCGTCAGTCATTGCGCATCGTCGCCAAACTCGAGCAGCGCTACCAAGACTTCCCCGGCCTCAATCTCACCTGGGAGGTACGAGAGGGGATCGTCAAGCACGAGTCGGAATACGATATCGCTGATGCACGCGAATACGATGCCGACCTGCGCGGCCATCTGGAAGCACAGATCACCAATATCGCCGACGAGCTATCCTATACCGCCCACGACCTGGACGATGGACTGCGCTCAGGGATGATCAGCACTCACATGCTGGAAGGCATCACTTTGTGGGAGATCCTGGTGGAGAGCGTTGGCTGGAGAGGTCAGGTGCTGGACGATCTGGCGCGCCATCGCATGATCCGCAACCTGATCGATATGGAAGTGAGCGACATGATCCAGGCGACCAACAGCCAGCTGCGCGAAAGCGGGGTACGTTCGGTGATCGATCTGCAGAGTCTGTCTTATAACGTGGTGACCTTTAGCGAGGAGATGCACCAGCGCAACCGCCAGCTGAAGGACTTCCTGTACAGCAATCTCTACCGCCACCACCGCGTGGTGCGTATGGCGGTAAAGGCTGAGAGGATCATCACGGACCTATTCAAAGCCTACTTGCAGGAACCCGCCATCCTGCCCAACCACGTCCAGGAATTGACTAGGGAGCGGGGTTTGGAACGGACGATCTGTGACTATATTGCTGGGATGACTGACCGCTTCGCAGTGGAAGAATACCAGAAGCTATTTGACCCGGTGATGAAACCTTAGAGGTAATCTATGGAACAGGAAATTTACTTGACACCCGAAGGTGCTGAAAAAATAAAGCTCGAGCTGGTGGAGCTGAAAGGCCCGAAGCGAGATGAGATGGCCAAGCGGCTGCGCTCCGCCATCCAGATGGGTGACCTCTCCGAAAACGCTGATTATCATAAAGCCAAGGAAGACCAGGCGTTCATGGAGGGCCGCATCCAAGAGCTTGAATACCTGCTGAAAAATGCCATCCTCATCGACACAAGTGCAGTGCCAGGTGATACTGTCCAGGTCGGCAGCCACGTTACAGTCCAGGAAGGGAATGACCCTGAGGAGACCTTTTGGCTGGTTGGCGCCAAGGAAGCTGACCCGCGCAACGGTATGATTTCCAACGAATCACCCATCGGCAGTGCGTTGTTGGGTGGACGGGTAGGCGACGAAGTGTCTGCCGATACCCCTGGTGGAACGATCAAACTGAGAATCCTAAAAATTGAATAAAAATTACTGATTACATATTTGCCTTGTCCAGACGTTTGACTTGGTTGGATAAAATCATCAACCTGAATTTTTTTCAACATTCAGGATGATCAACTCTTTTAACACGTCTATATTAACCTCGCGCAATCTCTTAAGATAGAGACAGCCTTTCCCGGTCTTATATTTCCCTAGCTTATCCAGCAATTTAATATCCTGGAGACCTCCGAAGGTCAAATAAAGAGTCAGGTTCTCCTTGCGAGGTGAAAAACCCACCAGAAACCAATCACCTTCGCGTCCACTTTCATAGCGATAATGCCGATCACCAAAGCCAATAATGCTGGAACCCCACATCCTGGGTTCTGCTTCAGTGATTTGCCGCATCATCTCTAAAATAACAAATGAATCATTTCGTTTGGTTACGTCTTCAATTGTATTTAGGTATTCTTCAACACTGGCTTCACTCGGTTTTGTTTTTAATTCGGACATGGGTTCCTCCAGCCAAATGAATTCAGATTAACCCTCTAAAAATTCTGTAAGCCCAACTTAGTATTTCACATTTTCATTAAAAATGACAGTATGTTACTATGAGAAAATGAAAAGAGTGGACCAGTCAACGCCAGTCCACTCTTTAGCGAGTTGATGGGTATATTACTGCTTCTGCCAGATAGCCAGCTCAAGCACCAGCGAATCGAAGTAGCTGTTCTCGGGCATGGCGCCCTGGCCGTAAGCCATGTCGACCACACGTGCCACCAATCGCAAGGTGGCAGTTTCCAGGATCGTTTGCCCACCGGCAACAGCCTGGAATGGCTCACCCTTGGCTTCCAGCTTCTGGCGAATGGTCGGGTCGTTGAAGGCGTGATCGCTCATCAGCACCTTGGTCACCGTCTGGATGTCATTCTTGTCGAACAGCCAGACCTCAAAAGCGGTGACTTTCTTGGGAACACCTACCCCGATGGTCTCGGAAATCCCCACACCACACTCGCCCAGGAATTCACCTGAAGGCGAATCGATGCTGAATGAGTCATCGAACAGGTCATCGCCGGCCTTATAGGAAGCCATAAACTGCACCATGGGGGCTTGCTCGGAGGTCGCCGGGTAATTGGTCCACTCAGTTGGGGCCACTTCTTCGGACGAGATTGTTTCCATACTGGGGGCAGTAGGGGCATTCTTCTTGCGGTTCTGTAGGACGAGATAAGCTACAAGCGCGGCACCCACCAGGAGGGTGATCACGCAAAACACGATCAGCAAAGTGCCAAGGTTGGATTTTCCAGTAGTCGTCCCGGCAGCTGTGGGTGCTACACCTGGTGCGGTGGTGGTAGGTATCACACCGGGTGCGGTGGTTTGTGCAGGTAGTTGGGCGGGGGCTGAAACCGCAGCACCGTATTGAACAATCAGATTAGGGTCGATATTACCGGGTGAAGACTGCACCGCTGCCAGGACAGTCGGTCCAAATTCCCCCAGGGCGTCATATTCGGCTTTAGCGGTGGCGGCATCACCTGTGGCGCCGTAGGAAATGATCGACATCCGCATCCACCAGTCTTGGTAACCGGGGTGCATGTTAGAGGGGGCAGCATCATACCACTGGACAGGCCACAACCACCAGCCTAATACCACCAACCCGACAAATAATCCCACCACCAGGCCTAGGATACCAGTCACCAGTGGTTTCTGGGCATACTCACGCGCCTGGTCGGCTAGGGATTGCGGTGTTGGAGGTTGATCCATCTGTAATTGATCCAGCTGATTATCGTCCATGGCTAATCTCCTGGCCTAAAATTCTAATGGGAAGATAGGCAAAATTTCAAGTAAGGATGAGTACAACGGTTCTAATTTTAGACCAATGTGGTGAAAAATGCAACTATCTTTGACCAATGCAGAGAAGTTGCAAGAGAAATGCCAGGTGGATAGCACAGAAGTAGAAATGCATAATATTTTTATGCGGAAATTCTCGGGAACAGGGTGTGGCAACCACTTAATTCGATCTTTCTAATGTTTAACAGACTGTTTCGAGGACTGGTGGGTGTTAACATGAAGCTACACCGCATTCTTGCACGTACGTCAGCGTGTTCAGCGCCGCTGAGCGGGGACGTGGGAATGTAGGTGAGGCATTATCGTAGAGGCGCCCATGTGGACGCCTCTACCTTATTAAATGCTTAGCTACGCACACCAGCCAGGATTAACCAAATTTGCCCTTTCTCCCTTGAGTTGAATTATACTAATCCTGATTTACCAAATGACATCTTGGAAAATTTATGCGTAATAAGGGCTGGAACACTGATCTGCTCCCATTAGTTATCATCGTACTGCTTCCACTTTTAATGATTGGAGGGGCAGTGGTTCCGCAACGAACCTTATTACCCGCCGATGTATTATCCAACTATCCTGCCTGGCAGGGGGTTGTGGACGGCCGAAAGGATTCCAATGGTTTACTGGGCGATGATATCCTGCAGTTTTATCCATGGCATAACCTGGCTTACGCAGCTGCCCAAGCTACGGGCAGTTTCCCACTTTGGAACCCTTATGAGCTGACCGGCCAGCCTTTGGTCGCCAACGCACAATCAGCCTTATATTATCCACCGAATATTTTGTTGCACTGGGTCAGGCCGGAAGTTAATGGATGCCATTCCTTGATTTTTTGCTTCACAGTGCCACCCTTGCAGAAGGTGGGCGACCCATGGGGGAACAAATGCGCTTTACGCGCCTGACTGGCGTATCAACCTGACTACCCTGGTAACTTTAGCGTGTGTGGCCTGATCGTTCTTGTTTTCCCGGGGACTTTCGAGATATATAGGATTTATACTAAAAAGGGATAAACGAAGAGACGCCCCAATGAGACGTCTCTTCAAAAATTAACTTCTATCCGGGTGTAACTTCAGTTTTATTTCTCCACTTCGACGGCCTCTTCCACAGTGACCTGGTCAAGGGGGAAGACTGTTTCGCATGACAAGCACTGGGCTTGATTCTTATTAGCCACCACCAGCATGCCTCCGCACTCAGGGCAGTGGTGAGAGAGGGGCAACTTCCAGGAAGTGAAGTCGCAGCTCGGGTAGTTGGCGCAGCCATAGAACGTGCGGCCTTTACGGGTCTTACGGGACACGATATCTCCGCCGTCCTTTGGGCAGGTTACCCCGATCTTCTCCAGCCAGGCTTCGGTATGGCGGCAATCGGGGAATCCGCTGCAGCTAATGAACTTGCCATAGCGCCCGTAGCGAATGACCAGCTCTTTGCCACAGTCAGGGCACATCCTGCCGATGGGTTCAGGACCCATATTCAACTCGGGCATCTGCTTCTCAGCCAATACTACCTGCTCGGCAAACGGCTCGTAGAATTCTCGTATTGAAGAAACCCAATCACGCTTGCCTTCGGCGATCAGGTCAAGGTCTTCTTCCATTTTAGCGGTGAAACCGTAATCTACCACCTCGGGGAAATGCTCGGTGATCAGATCGTTCACCAGCACGCCGGTCTCGGTGGGGGAAAGGCGCTTGGCATCACGCACTACGTAACCGCGCTGCTGGATGGTGCCTAGGATGGGTGCGTAGGTGGAAGGTCGACCAATGCCATACTCCTCCAGGGTGCGCACCAGGGTGGCTTCGGTGTAGCGAGGTGGGGGTTGGGTGAAGTGCTGCTCTGGGAGTAATTTCACCAGCTTCTGATTCTGACCTTCGGCAATGCCGGCCGGGATGCGGGCATTCTCCTCCTCTTCCGAAACCTGGTCTTCATCTTTGGCTTCTTCATACACCACCAGGAAGCCAACGAACTTGACCGTTGAACCGGAGGCGCGCAGCAGGTACTCGTGTGCAGGAGATTTTCCAGTCACTTCCACCGAAAGGGTGTCGAATACGGCTGATTCCATCTGGGAGGCAACGAAGCGCTGCCAGATTAATTGATACAGCCTGAGCTGATCGCGGTTCAGGAACTCCTTGATGCTGTCGGGTTGGCGCATGACGGAAGTCGGGCGGACAGCCTCATGTGCTTCCTGGGCGCCTTTGGCTTTAGTGGCATATTTGGGCGGTTCAGGGGGCAGGAAGCTATTCCCGTATCGCTCGGCGATAAATTCCCTGGCTTCCGCCTGAGCAGTCTCGGCCACATTAGTCGAGTCGGTACGCATATAAGTGATGAGGCCCACGGCACCTTCACCCAGGTCAATGCCCTCGTAAAGTTGCTGGGCCAATGCCATAGTGCGCCGGGCGGTATAGCCCAGGCGGCGGGAGGCTTCCTGCTGCATGGTGCTGGTGGTGAAGGGCGCGGAGGGTTTGCGCCGCCGCTCGCCTCGCTTGATCCTGGAAATGATATAGCTCGAAGCTTCCATGTCCTCCAGGATCGGCTGGACTTCTGCCTGTTTCCCCAGCACAGGGTCGGCTTCATCGACCTTGGCCAACTTGGCAATAAAGGTTTCCTTGAGCTTCTCAGGGCGCAGCTCGGCAGCGATCGACCAATACTCGACTGGATTGAAAGCCTCGATCTCACGCTCGCGTTCAACCACCAGGCGTAATGCCACCGACTGGACGCGCCCGGCTGAGAGGCGGCTGCGTACCTTGCGCCATAACAGCGGGCTCAGGTTGTAGCCTACCAAACGGTCGAGGATACGGCGGGCTTGCTGGGCATCCACCAGATCCATGTCGATGCCGCGTGGGTGAGCGAACGCTTCGGCAATGGCGGGCTCAGTGATCTCGTGAAACACCACGCGCTGGGTGCGTTTTTGCTCGATCTTGGCTGACTCGAGCAAATGCCAGGCAATCGCCTCGCCCTCGCGGTCGGGGTCGGTAGCCAGGTAGATCTCAGCATGTGACTTAGCCAGGGCCTGGATCTCTTTAACCACTGGGCGTTTCTCATTAGGCACCCGGTATTTGGGGGCAAAGTCGTGCTCTACGTCCACCGAAAGCTGCGAATGCAGCAGGTCGCGCACATGCCCCACCGAGGCCTTGACGGTGTAGCCTTTGCCGAGGAAGCGCCCTACTGTGCGCGCTTTGGCAGGGCTTTCGACAATGACCAGCTTGCCCTTGCGGTTTTCACCCTTCTTGGGAGCGATCAAGCCTTCGTGGGCTGGGGTATTGCCCATGCGGAACAGGGTCGTCCCACACACCGGGCAGGTGCCCTTCGAAGCCGGGGTACCGTTAGTGGTAAAGACCGGCTGGGGATCTGTAATCTCGCGTTTCGTGCGACATTTTACACAATAAGCATCCAAAGTAAACCTCCTGGTTCATTAACAACAATTTCCAATATCAATAGCATCCAAGCGGATGCAAAGATAGCCTCAGGCTTCGTAATTTCCAGTTTCTTCTCTGACCGCAACGTAATTCATGCCACCCACCTGGCGTACCATGCCCTTTAGCTCCATCATTGCCAGGGTGGCTGAGACGGTCTCAATGGGCATGCCAGCTTGCATGCGGATCTCGTCCACGTACATGGGCTGCTGCGAGAGCAGCTTGTAAAGGCTGACCTCCACCGGATCGGTAGGCAGGCTCACACGCGCTGCCTGGTGCTCAGTAACCATGGTCAGGTTGAGGGCTTCCAGCACATCCTGTGGATTAAGCAGCGGCTGAGCGCCATCGCGGATCAACCGGTTAGTTCCCTTGCTCTGTGGGGCAGTGATGTTCCCGGGCACGGCAAACACATCGCGTCCTTGCTCGGCAGCGAAAGTGGCGGTGATGAGCGCTCCGGAAGTCTCTCCGGCTTCCACGATAATCACTGCCAAAGAAAGCCCGGAGATGATGCGGTTGCGGGGCGGGAAGTTCACCCCATCAGGTTGGGTGCCAAGGGCGTAATCACTTATCAGGGCACCGTGTTCCATGATCTGGGCAGCCAGCTTGCGATTCTCGGGTGGGTAGACCTGGTCGACACCATTTCCCAGCACTGCCAGGGTACGTCCTCCGGCATTGAGGGCTGCCTGGTGAGCCACCGAATCAACACCACGCGCCAGCCCGCTCACCACGGTAACACCGCTATGCGCCAGCACCGTGGCAACATCCTCAGCCACCTGACGTCCATATGCCGTCACCTTGCGCGTTCCAACGATGGCAACCGCCCATTCATCTTCCGCCTGCAGGGAACCCCTCACGTAGAGCACCGGTGGCGGCTGGTCAATCTCCTTCAGATGAGACGGGTAAGCCTCGTCTTCCCAGGTGAGTACCTGCACCCCTAAAGACTGGATGCGCTCCCAAACTTGCTCCAGGTCGACATCCTTGCGAAACCTCTGGAAGGATGCGACAATTTTCTGGCTTAGCCCGGCACTTTGCAGGGCTTCGGGGGAGGCATTCCAGGCAGATTCGGCAGAGCCGAAGACATCCAACAGGGCCTTGAAGCGCACTGCACCAATGCCCTTGACCATGTTGAGGCCTATCCAGTACAGGCGCGGGTCAACCAAGCTTATGGCTCCTCCTGGAGCATCCCGGGGATAAGGTGCACGGTTATCTCACCAGCCTCCAGGTCAATATCCTGTATAAAGGTATCGTTGACCGGGATGAGCACCTCCGGCCCCGCCTCAGGGCGGACCACCAGCACATCACTGGCAGGTGCCTCGAGGATCTCGGTCACTACGCCCAGGCTGAGGCCGCCATCGCTGATGACCCGCAGGTCGATCAGCTCGTGATGGTAATACTCGCCTTCTTCTAAGGCCGGGCGGTCATCCTGCCTCACATACAAGATCCGGTTGCGCAGCACACCTACCTCTTCCGGGGTGGTATAGCCTTGAAGGGTGAGCAGCAGGCCTTGATGGTGTGGGCGGCATTTCAGCAGGGTCACCTCGCCGGTAGGTTTTTCCAAGTAGAGAAGCGTGCCTGGCCGAAGGCGCTCGGGAAAGTCGGTGTACACCTCCATCAGGATCTCACCACGAACCCCGTGGGGGTGCCGGAGCTTACCCACTGCTAAGAACGCAGGCTCGCCGGGCAGTGGCGAGCCTGCAGCGTTCAAGGGCGCTGAAGCAGAACGCTTGCGTGTCATTGCGGATCTTCAACGTCCAAATAAGCCTGTTTGCCTGTGCGAGAAGCGGATACGTTGAGCAGCATACGCATGGCGTTTGCCACGCGTCCCTGCCTGCCAATCACCCGCCCCATATCTTCCTTGGCAACTTTCAGCTTCAGATAAATTTTGCCCCCATGTTGCTCCTGGCTGACGCGCACCTGGGTAGGGTCATCCACCAATGAGGAGGCAATAAATTCGATGAGCTCTTTCATCCCATACTCCTTGATCCCTGGGTGCATGGCGAGTCAGGGCGACCATCACCATGGCCCATAAGCGTCCGAAACCACCCGGAGAATTGCTAGAACCCTGGCGGGTGCTTACTTGCGCTGGCTGGTCTGTCGGCTCAGCTGGCGGGCATCCTGGGCCGTTTTGGCTTCTGCCAGCAAAACCTCAAGTGGTTCACCAGCTTTGTAACGCACAAAGCGATCCAGCAAACCGCTGGTTCGGAACAGCTTATTTACCGATTCACTGGGCTGGGCACCATGGCTGATCCAGTCATAGATGCGATCCTCTGCCAGCTCGATCGTCTCAGGCTGGGTCCGGGGATTATAGAACCCCAGGATTTCCAGGAACCGCCCATCGCGGGGGTGTTCAATGTCAGCCGCGACAATGCGGTAACTGGGCTGTTTTTTTGCTCCTACACGGCGTAAACGAATACGTACCATTTTGAAACCAATCTCCTTCAATCTAAATAATGTTTGTAGTCAGTGTTCCTGGGTATCGTACCCGGTGAAATGAAAGGGCGCGGAAGGGACGCGGCCACCGGGGTAAATCCCCAGACGATACGGGTGCTCCCGTACCGTTATCCAAACAAGCGTGGCATCCCACGCATGCCAGATTTCTTAATGTTTTTAAACAGCTTCTGCGCTTCACGGTACTGCTTGATCAGGCGGTTAACATCCTGGACCTGTGTCCCAGAGCCGCTAGCAATGCGCCGGCGGCGGCTGGCATTCAGCACGTCCGGGAAGCGGCGCTCCTTGGGGGTCATCGAGTTAATGATGGCCTCCGTCATTTTAAGCTGTTTTTCGGCATCCTTAGGGTCAATCTGGCGAGCCATTTGGCCCATGCCGCCAGGCAGCATTTCCAGCACCTGGGCGATCGGCCCCATCTTTCGTACTTGCCTGAGCTGGTTGGCAAAATCCTCAAGCGAGAATTCGCCAGCCATCATGCGCTCAGCATCCTTTTGAGCCTGTTGCTGGTCAAAGGCAGCCTCGGCCCGTTCAATCAGACCCAGTACATCTCCCATGCCCAGGATGCGGGAAGCCAGGCGGTTCGGGTCGTAAACTTCGATGGCATCCATGGCTTCGCCTGTGCCGATATATTTGATCGGCACACCTGTGACGGAGCGGATGGAGATCGCCGCACCACCCCGGGCATCGCCGTCCATCTTGGTCAGGATCAAGCCAGTGAGCGATATAGCTTCACGGAAACCCTTGGCGATATTCACCGCTTCCTGACCAATCATCGAGTCAACCACCAGCAAGGTTTCAACCGGGTGAACCTTTTTGCTGATGGCAGTCAGCTCATCCATGAGGGCATTATCAAGCTGTGAACGGCCTGCCGTATCTAATAATAAGACCGTACTGCCACCTTTTTGTCCTTTATCCAGGGCGCGCCATGCCAGGTCGGGTGGCTTCACCCCTGCTTCAAAATATACCGGTACGCCCAGCTTCTCACCCAGGGTTTCAAGCTGCTTGACCGCTGCTGGTCGGTAAGGATCAGCCGCCACCAGCATCACGCGCTCACCCTGTGAGCGGAGTAGGCGAGCCAGCTTGCCGGCTGCAGTGGTCTTGCCTGAACCCTGCAGGCCTACCAGCATGACAACCACCGGACGAGGCCCAGCCAGATTGAGGCGCTCAGGCGCTCCAAGGGTGTTGATCAGCTCCTCATTGACAATTTTGATCACCTGCTGAGCCGGGTTGAGCGCTTTGGAAACCTCGACACCGATTGAGCGCTCACGGACGCGGGCGATAAAATCCTTCACCACGCCATAATTGACGTCGGCTTCGAGCAAAGCCAGGCGGACTTCACGCATGGCGATATCAACGTCAGCCGCCGAGAGCTTTCCCCGGCGGCGTAACTGCGTGAATACATTATTCAAGCGTTCAGTCAGGTTCTCAAACACAGGACTGCATTTTAGCGCCTAAGCGTGGAATGGTCAAGAGTAGATAATGAAGAGAGTCCAGCCGAAATGGACAAATATTGAATAGCTTTAGCCATGCCGCCAGGTAACGCAACTATAAGGGCAGCTATGGGTTATACCACAATTAGATATATATTTGATTAAACAAATATCCTCGCCAAGGAGAAAACAAAATGTCTAAAATAGCGCTTGTCACCGACAGCACCAGTTATATTCCCAAGGATCTGGTCGATAAATATCAAATCAATGTCGCCCCGCAGATACTGATCTGGGGCGAAGAGAGCTTCGAAGACGGGGTAAATATCCTGCCTTCGGAATTTTACACACGCTTGAAAAAGGCCACCGTCATGCCTTCCACCTCACAGGTGACCGTGACGAAATTTCAAGAAATCTTCCAGCGGCTGCTTGAGCAGGAGTATCAGGTGCTGGCTATCCTGATTGCCGACAAGCTCTCGGGGACGATTAACTCAGCTGTTCAGGCTAAGGCCATGCTCCCGGCTGATGCACCCATCGAAATCTGCGATTCCAACACCACGGCTATGGCCATGGGATTTCACGTATTGACGGTCGCCAGGGCGATTGAACAAGGCGCCAGCTTACCAGAATGCGTACGGTTGGCTCAGGAGGCGACCAAACTCACTGGGGTGTACTTTGCCGTAGACACGCTTGAATTCCTGCACCGCGGGGGGAGGATTGGCACCGGTAGCCGCTTCCTGGGAACTGCTTTGAATATAAAACCCATTCTGGAAGTACGTAACGGGGCCGTGGAAGCCGTGGAACGTGTGCGAACGCGCCGAAAATCGCTCAGCCGCATCATCGAGCTGGTGGAGCAGCAAATCGGTGGGCGAACACCCGTCCGTCTGGCTACCTTGCACGCCAATTCCCCGGAGGATGCCCGGATTGTGCTCGAGGAAGCTAATCAAAAGTTAGGCGCTGTGGAGAGTATCTTTTCCGAGGTCAGCCCGGTGATCGGCACACATGCCGGGCCTGGAACGGTTGGGCTGGCTTTCATGGCTGGAATGTAATCCAACAGGCAGGTCAATCGCCGCGGGTATTGCCACCCGCGGCTTTTTATTTATGAAAAACCTTTCTGGGAAGATTTGATGAGCACACGGCTTATCCAGCAAAGCTGCTGGTACAATTAACGCATAACCATGCGTGTTGCGGAGGCCAAATGAAAACGTATCCCCACCTTGCCGTACAGCTCCCGGATGTATACCTGCCGCGCCCGGGGATAGACCTGACAAAATGGGCTGTGATCGCTTGCGACCAATTCACTTCGCAGCCGGAGTATTGGTGTAAGGTTGAAGAAGTCGTTGGGAGCGCCCCCTCGACTCTCAACATGATCTTCCCGGAGGTGTATCTCGAGCAGCCTGGAGCGGAAGAGCGGATCCGGCACATCCAGCAAAGCATGACGGATTATCTGGCCGGTGACCTGCTGAGGCCATTTTCGGGCCTGGTGTACGTTGAACGGCAGGTGGGAGGCAAATTACGCCGCGGGCTGGTGCTCGCCCTTGACCTGGAGCAATATGATTACAACAAGGGCTCGCACTCACTCATCCGCGCCACCGAGGGGACTATCATCGAACGACTGCCGCCGCGCATGCGCATCCGGGAAGGTGCCCAGCTCGAGCTGCCGCATATCCTGGTGCTGATTGACGACCCTGACCGCTCAGTGATCGAGCCGGTGGGAAAAGCCAAGGCCCAGCTGAAAGAGCTGTATGATTTTGAGCTAATGGCTGGCTCCGGCCACCTGAACGGATACCTGGTAAATGAGCCGAAAATCGAAGGTGGGGTAATCGCCGCCCTGGAGCGCCTGGCCGATCCGGGAGTTTTCCGGAAGAAATATGATCTGGAAGGGAACCAACCCGTACTGCTCTTCGCCATGGGCGATGGCAACCATTCGCTGGCTACCGCCAAGGCCATCTGGGAGAAGAACAAGGCCAGCGTGGGGATGGACCACCCCTCAAGATTTGCCTTAGTGGAAATCGAGAATGTCCACGATGAGGGCTTGGAGTTCGCACCGATCCACCGGGTGATTTTCGGGCTGAAGCAAGACCTCCTGGGCGACTTGCAGCGCTGCTATCAACCAGGCTGCTCCTATATCGCTTGCGATGACCAGGCTGAGATGATGGACAAGGTGAACCAGGCGACGGGTAGACCCCAGACGATTGGGGTAATCTCTCCCCAGGGTTGCGGTGTGTTGGAAATCAGCAACCCCGCCTCCAACTTACCCGTAGGCACCCTGCAGATCTTCCTAGATGAATTTATGAAAAAAGGCGGGGCAGAAAAAATTGACTATGTCCACGGTGAAGAGGTGGTGTGCCAGCTGGGCGCACTGCCAGGGCATACAGCATTCTATCTGCCCGGCATGGATAAAAGTGACCTGTATAAAACCGTGATTCTGGACGGTGCCCTGCCCCGTAAGACTTTCTCCATGGGAGAAGCCTATGAGAAGCGTTTCTACATGGAGTGCCGAAAAATTGCTTGACTAGGCAAGGGGCAGATGAAGGACCAGTTATGTCAAGTATCCGACATGCGCATCGAGCCAGGGTAGCCTGAGCAGCAGGTGACGATTTCTACAATAATATGAACCCTTTTTTTCAGGATCCGAACGAAGTCAGGTTCCCGCCAGAGGATGTGCGCCTGCAGGAGCTGCAGGTTTTCCCTGCCGGTCATAGCGGGCGGGTAAAAATCCGCCTCATGCTGACGCCCTTCCAGAAAAGGCCATGCGTGGAAGTGACCATTTCAACTATTGACGGTAACCAGGCTGCCCATATCAGCATCCTGGAGACGATGCTTAACGAGCTGGAATTCACCATGCATTTACGACAGCCTCAGCCGGGAAGTGAGTATTCAGTTGAGGCGGTCGTGTACTATCAGAAACTGCCGGAAGCCACCAGCTCACCCATCGATATTCCCCTTCCCGAGCCACTGATCGTGGACCGGCAGCGGACAAAATTTTGCCTACCGGAACAGGTACCCTGAAAGTACCTGTGATCATCAGCTGATTGGGACTGTAGCAATCAATATCGAGTGAAGACACACAATTCCACAGTACTTGCGGGCATAAAAGCCATAAAGAGGTTTCCGCCCGTGCATACTTCTTGCATCGGGTAAAATAAACCTGGATTTCACTTATGACCAGCCAAACAGAAATACCAATCCCATCCCGCTCGCCGCGCTCCAGGCGCCGCGGGGTTGGGTGGACGATTCGCATCACCCCAACGGGCATCTTGTTCCTGGTGTTATTCAACCTTTTCGTGCTGATTGGCCTGGTTTATTTGACTACACGGCTATTGCAAGAACCCGGCTTTTCATGGCTGGCTAGCCTCGGCTTCGCCTCCGAAACACCCACGGCTGTGCCGACCGGGACCGAACTGCCTGCCACAATTACCCCCACACGACTGCCTTCAGACACTCCCACACTCGAGCCTTCAGTAACATCCACCCCCGAACCAGCCACTGCCACCCCCCAACCGATCAGCACATTGACCCTTAACCAGGGGGTAATTGTCCTGGCATTGGATGAGGGCGGAAATACCCACCTGTTCGTCTATCAGCCTCAAGAAAGTGGAGCAGGTCAGCCCCTGCCGCTCACCAGACTCACCTCGGGCCCCTGGGATGATATCACCCCCGCCATCAGCCCGGATGGGCAAACGGTGGCGTTCGCCTCCAGCCGCAGCGGGTATTGGGATATTTATCTGCTCAGCCTGAACAGTGGGAACATCACCCGCCTGACGGATACCCTGGCTTACGACGCAGCCCCGGCATGGTCTCCCGACAACCAATGGGTGGTTTACGAAACGTATCTCAATGACAACCTGGAGATCGAAATCCAATCCGTAGTGAGATCCCAGGATACTATCCGGCTGACAGAAAATCCAGCGGCAGATTTCAGTCCAGCCTGGTCACCTGGTGGCAGGCAAATCGCCTTCGTCTCCAGCCAGGGCGGTGAGAATGATATCTGGCTGGCAGACCTGGACCAGGGAGAGGAACAGCGCTTTCTAAATATCAGCTCAAACCCGAACAGTGCCGATGCGCACCCGGTCTGGTCGCCGGATGGAAAATCAATCGCCTGGGTGGGTGAACAGGATGGCATTCATAGCCTATTCCTGCAGGATCTCTCACTACCTGGAGATCCCAGCACCTTACCCACAGCCACGAAACCGATAAACCTGGGGAGCGGTGACTGGCCCACCTGGAGTCCGGATGGCGAAACTATCCTGACCATCCTGGAGGTGCCCAACCGCACCTATCTGACCGCCTACCCCGTTCATTACCGAGGTCTCATCTTTCCGACCCTCGAGCTACCCGGATCGGTTAACGGTATAAGCTGGGGCAATATTGCACTGAGTTCACCCATTCAGACCGTCTTCCAGCAGTCAGCGGTAATTACCCCCACAGCCCTGTTCGTCCCCTCCCTGACCCCCCAACCTGGCGATAATGGGGGAAGATACCAGTTGATCGTGCTTAATGATGTGCTGGCCCCCAACCCGTACTTGCAGGATGCAGTAGACGAGAGCTTCCAGGCATTACGGCTGCGCATTGGCCGCGATTCGGGTTGGGATATCCTGTCCGGCCTGGAAAATGCCTATGTACCTCTCACCACGCCATTGGACCCGGGTATGGGAAACGATTGGCTGTATACCGGACGGGGCTTTGCCTTAAACACTCTGCCAATGAACGCCGGTTGGATTACTGTGATGCGGGAGGATTTCGGTGCTGAAACGTACTGGCGGGTATATATCAAAGCCCTTTACCAGGACGGCTCTGCCGGTATACCCCTGCACGACCATCCCTGGAACTTCGAAGCACGTAACAATGGCAGCAGCCTCGCCTATGAACAGGGGGGAGCCAGAATGGACTCGATCCCAAGTGGATATTGGATCGATTTCACCGAGCGGGCGGTAGCCTATGGATGGCAGCGATTGCCTGCGCTGTCAAACTGGACAGCCTTCGCACCGGCAGCACTGTTCAATGAATTTGCCTTCACAGATGGGCTGGACTGGCATTCAGCAATGCTGCAGATTTACCCGCCCGAAGTGATGATCACCCCCTCGCCTGTGATTCCACCTTCCCGCACCCCCACCGCCACCCTGCGCTGGTACGTCTCGCCTACCCCAACAGTCACGCCTACTCCACGGCCTACCTTTACCCCCTATCCCGTGCCAACCATCAGTACCACCCCTGGGGGCTGAGTGGGAATCATGGCTCCGCTCCTGAATGCTCATGCTTAACTCCGCTAAAACCTTCCAAAAGGTCTCGGGGTACCACCCCGCTGGATTAAAGCTATTCATTACGATATTGTTATTAAGCCTGGCTGCCTGCCAGAATGTCGAGCCAACCACCCTGGTAGAGACGATCGCCCCCACGCTCACCAGCACACCACCCGCCTCTGCGACCCCCACGCTACCCGCCACACCAACCCGGGACCCAGCCTTGGATACCGAGTTAGCCATCACACCAACACCTTATACGAGCACCATCGTCATGGATTCGGCGGGCGCAATAAAGCTGGTGAATCCAACCCCTGAACCCCAGGTAACTTATTCGTGGCGGCCCCCGCTTTACCCCATCCCGTGGGCTCCCAGCCTGTTTGATCACTTTTACTTTGCCAGCCCAATTGCCGCCAAGGAGCTGAACCCGACCGTATCGGATTATCGCTATGGAGGGGTATTCTTCGAAGATGTCGTCCATACCGGTGTAGACATCCCCTCGCCAAACGGCACCCCCATCATGGCGGTTGGCCCTGGTAGCGTAGTCTGGGCTGGTTACGGAGTGTTCCAGGGCGGTTATGACCCAAAAGACCCGTACGGCCTGGCTGTGACCATTCGCCACGATTTTGGGTACCTGAATCAAGGTCTGTACACCATCTACGGTCATATGCGCGAGATTGATGTGGTTGTTGGGCAGCATGTGGAAGCCGGTGATCTGCTCGGTCTGGTGGGAGAGACGGGTAGGGTTACTGGACCTCACTTGCACTTCGAGGTACGCGTGGGCGACAATAATTTCTTCACCACCCGCAATCCGGAGCTCTGGATAGTACCGCCCATCGGGTGGGGAATCATCGCCGGCCGCATGACCGATACGGTTGGCCAGCTGATCTATGACCAGCAGCTAATCATCACCGACCCGCAGGTCGAGCAAAACTGGCTGGCCTGGTCTTATGGTAAAACTGCAGTGAACAGCGACCCATACTACCAGGAAAACCTGGTAATCGGTGATCTGCCAGCCGGCAATTACCTGCTCAGGACCGCTTTCGGAGGCATGAATTTCAGCATCCCGATTGAGGTCCGCGCGGGCGTGATCAATTACTTCACCTTTCGTGGGTACGAAGGTTTTAAAATCGAATCACCGCCTGCCCCCGGTGCCGATTTCACCCCGGCACCCATAGGCGTAGCCATAGGCGCCGCCATCCCTTGACACCTCGAACATATGTGCTAAACTATGCACATAAATCGGAACTAAGGAGTTGCTTCATGGTTAAAAAGTCAAGCACACCGCCACCTGAAATGGATGAAGCCCGCCAGGCGGCTCTGGATAAAGCCCTGGGAGATATCACCAAGCGTTATGGGGATGGCTCGATCATGCGCCTTGGGGAAGCTCACCAGCTAAGGGTGGAAGCCATACCCACCGGTTCCCTTTCCCTGGATATCGCCTTGGGCGTGGGAGGCATCCCGCGCGGCCGCATTACCGAAATCTACGGTCCGGAATCGTCCGGGAAAACCACCATCTGCCAGCATATTGTGTCAGAAGCACAAAAGCTGGGCGGCACAGCCGCGTATATTGATATGGAGCATGCCTTAGACCCAACCTATGCAGCCCGGTGCGGGGTGGATGTGGAGAACCTGCTGATCTCACAGCCCGACATGGGAGAGCAAGCGCTGGAAATAACCGAAACCCTGGTGAGATCAGGGGCCATTGACGTGATCGTTATTGATTCAGTAGCCGCCCTGGTGCCTCGA
The DNA here is from genome assembly GCA_003105035.1 of Anaerolineales bacterium. Taxonomy (NCBI): domain Bacteria; kingdom Bacillati; phylum Chloroflexota; class Anaerolineae; order Anaerolineales; species Anaerolineales bacterium. The sequence goes on from PQAL01000003.1 coordinate 239,760, forward strand.
GCTGAGATCGAAGGTGATATGGGCGATGCCACGATGGGCATGCAAGCACGCTTAATGTCGCAGGCACTGCGCAAGCTCTCGGGCGCCATCAAGCAAACCAACACCTCGGTGATCTTCACCAACCAGCTACGGCAAAAAATCGGCATCATGTTCGGTAACCCCGAAACAACCACCGGTGGCATGGCATTGAAGTTTTACGCCTCGGTGAGGCTGGATGTAAGGCGCATCCAGTCGATCAAGCTGGGAGCAGAGATCATCGGCAACCGTACCCGGGTGAGGGTGGTTAAGAACAAGGTCGCTCCGCCCTTCCGTACAGCCGAATTTGACATCATGTATAACGAAGGCATCTCCAAAGCCGGAGACTTGTTGGACCTGGCAGCTGCCATGGAGATCATTACCAAGCGAGGCTCGTTCTTCAACTATGGTGATCTGCGCCTCGGTCAGGGCCGCGAGAACGCCAAGGATTACCTGCGCGCTCACAAGGAGCTGGCTGCCGAGATAGAATTGGCCGTCAGAGAACGAGCAGCCAGCGGTGAGGCAGCCTTAGGCTTCGGCGCGGGAGCTGAAGAAGGAATTGAAAACGAGGCCGAGCTGTAAGATTTTAGCCCTTGATCACCAACTTAGAAATGCGCAGATACGCAATACGCCAACGGTATTGCGTATCTATTTATTTTCCGGTGGTACTCCATTAACTGAGCTATAGGACAAACTTTCTCAAAGGACGTCCTGTTCCGGGCTGTAAAAGCTCCTCCGCGTTGTGATATCAAAAGATTAATGGATATTTATTCGCCAGTATTTTAAAGGCATTATAATTTCGGTAATTTCACCTCGGAATTGATTTACAAATCCCGGAGGGAATGATTTTTTAACGGGAGTGAATATGCAAAATGCGTTAATGCTCGTTGTGACCCTGCTGCTGGCCCTCAGCCTGCCAGGCGGTGTAAAAGCCTCGCCTGAGCCTGGCGAACTACCCGTGGTGCATGCTGTCTTGTTTTACTCACCGGGCTGCCCATATTGCAGCGAGGTGATGAACGATACCCTCCCCCCACTGCAGGAGCAATACCAGTCACAACTGAGCATCCTGCTAGTTGAGCTTGCCACCCTGAAAGATATCGACAACCTGTATTCCCTGGGAGCAACCTTCGGCCTGACCAAGGAGCAGGTGGCCGTACCATTTCTGCTGATCGACCAGACGCCTTTGATTGGGGCGGACGAAATCAACACCAAGTTGGCTGGTCTGGTGAAGCAATACTTGGCTACAGGTGGGCTGGATACCCCGGATATACCCTTGTTGAACGAGATGTCAACTAATGGGATCGATTTCACTGCATACGACCCGACCCAGCCCACAGCGACACAGGTTCAACCCGTTGCAAATTCGACCGGTATGAGCATGGCCTGGGTGATCATGGTCTTCATGCTGCTTGCCCTGATCATATCGATTATTCTGATCTTGCGAGCCTTTCAAGGCAAGCCGGTTCCACCACTAAAAAAATGGCTCGAAATCTCTATCCCGGTGCTGAGCCTGATTGGCTTGGGGGCAGCAATTTATCTCACCTATGTGGAGATCACCCACACGCGCGCCATGTGTGGGCCAGTGGGTGATTGCAACACCGTGCAAAGCAGCCCGTATGCCAAATTGTTCGGTCTCATTCCAATCGGCCTCGTGGGGGCTGTAGGGTATATCGCCATCCTGGTTGCCTGGCTGTGGCGGCGCACCCGCCATGACTCCTTCTCTCGTATTGCCGGACCAGTCATGTTTGGGATGGCCCTGTTCGGAACACTATTTTCTGTGTACCTTACCTACCTGGAGTTATTTGTCATCCACGCAGTGTGCATCTGGTGCCTGACCTCCGCGGTCATCATCACGGTTTTAATGCTGCTCAGCTTGCCGCAGATTACCCAATGGCTGGCAATCGCCGACGAGGAGGATCAGTCCGTTGAGTGAAGTAAGCGTGGTCAGGCAGATCAACGTGCGGGGTACGTTTGCCTCCCTGAAGTATCCCAATTACCGCCTGTGGTTTATCGGGCAGCTGGTTTCCCTCGTAGGCACCTGGACACAAACCGCAGCGCAAGGTTATCTGATTTACCAACTGACCAAATCACCTGCCTACCTGGGCTACGTGAGCTTTGCCAGCGGTTTGCCCTCCTGGATTTTCACGCTGTACGCTGGGGCAATCGCCGACCGGGTCAGCCGGCGAACGCTGATGGTGATCACCCAGGCTTCCATGATGATCCTGGCTTTCATCCTGGCATTTCTAACCTTTACCAACCTGGTGCAGCCGTGGCATATCATCGTTCTTTCATTCTTGTTGGGGATAAGCAACGCCTTTGATGCACCTGCCCGCCAGGCATTTGTGCTCGAGATGGTCGACCGGGAAGACATGACCAATGCCATTGCCTTGAATTCAACCATGTTCAACCTGGCATTCGTGGTCGGACCAGCCCTCGGTGGGTTGATCTATGCCGCGGTTGGACCCGGGTGGTGTTTCGTGATCAATGGCATTTCTTTCATCGCGGTGATTATTGCCCTGCTCCTGATGAAGTTGAAGCCTTTCATACCCATTGATACCACGAAGAGCGCCATCAGTGACATGAAAGAAGGCCTGAAGTATGTCGTTAACCACTCGGCCGTAAGGATGTTAATTACCAACCTTTTTATTACCACATTATTCGGCCTGGGAATTACTGCATTAATCCCCGCCTGGTCTACCACCGTTTTAAATGGCGATGCCAAAACAAATGGTTTTCTCCTGGCTGCGCGCGGCTTTGGATCCCTGGTCGCCGCATTGATGATTGCTGCGTTAGGCCGCTTCAGGTGGCGGGGAAAATTATGGCTGGCGAACAGCCTGCTCTTACCCATCAGCATGATCCTGTTTGCACTATTAACTTGGTTAATTCCCTCTTTGGTTGCCATGGCAGCTATGGGCTTTGCGTTCATGGTGATTGTTAACCTTTCGAATGCCATGGTACAAACCCGCATCGCAGACGAAATGCGCGGTCGGGTAATGGGTGTCTACACTTTCTTCTTCTTCGGGGCTATTCCGATTGGCTCACTCCTTGCCGGCTGGTCGGCTGAGGTCATTGGAGAGCCAAGGACCGTGATCATCGCTGCCATCATCCTGTTATTATTCGCCCTGTGGGTATTATGGCGTCAGCCGGCGATGCGGCAAATGGAGTAAAGCCTGGTCGCTCGTGAAAACATCCCCAAGCGCCAATGCCTCACGGTAAGCAACAATTCCTGGCAATTGACGTAGGCCAGGGGAGATGGTAAAATTCCGTCGCTTTTCGCCCCCATTGTCTAGCGGCCCAGGACGCGGCCCTCTCAAGGCCGAAACACGAGTTCGAACCTCGTTGGGGGCACAGGAACATATAGACCACGTATTCCATACGGTACAATTTTCCCTGTCGTGCCCTGTTTTCGGGCCGTATTTTTTTGTTTCATGCGGCTTCAGGCGAATATACAAAACCTTATAACGAGAATGGCTTTTCAGGTGAGTAGATGCTATCAAAGAAGCCCATATAGGGCAGATCGTTCTCGATACACTTGATCTTATAGCTCAGCCGCTTTTGCATTTTCTCGTTGGGATCATCTATGTACTGAATGTAATACAACAACTCTTCAACCTGAATCAACTGCACAAACATCGGTAAACGCGCCATCCACTCAACAGATAGCTCATTCTTGCAAGCATAGCCATTCATGATCTGTTCCATGTAGTGATCCATAAAAGTCTTGCGTTCTTCCAGACCGCTGAACATGATCCTGCCAATGCCACCTTCCCAGGCTGAGGCCAGTTCGTAAATGAACCAGAAGTAACCGCAATCGTCAAAGTCGAAAACGGTCATGTCTCCATTATCATAATCAACGATGAAGTTGCCATCGTTGAAATCGCCGTGGATCAAGCCGTAGGAATTCCGATCCCGCGGAAGCGAACGAATTTCTTTCAGAAGAGACTGAATTCGATCACATACAACCGGAAACCGCTCTGACACCTGCGTTTCAATCACCAATCTCGATCTATTGATCTCGAACCACTCAGGACGTTTTTCCTGTTCGTTTATCGGTTGGTAGTCTTTTGCCAGGGCGTGCATTTGTCCCAGAACCCACCCCCAGTTCTGAAAATACTCTTCGATGGGCACATCCTCGCGGTAGCGATAGTGATTGTCTGGAACCCGCATCCCTTTGCCCCTGACAAAAGATGCGATGTGCAGTGGCATTCCTCGAACTTGAATCGTCTCAAGTAGCCGGCCGTTTTGAGATGGCATTGGCCTGGAAACCCGGACGCCATGCTCGGCCAGGTAATCCACAAAGTGCAATTCGGCCCGAATCTGATCGGCAGTTCTGTCGGGACGGAAGGAAATTCGCAGAATGCTGGGTTGCCCTTCATGTTCGTACTCGTACACAAGGTTTGCGCAACCTTCAGAGCCGGCGAACAATTTCAAGGCATCCATCTTTACACCGAACAATTGGGATGCTGTGTAGAGAATTTCTTGGTCGCAAATGCTTATTATCTCTTCTCTTTGCATGCGGTCTCCTGAATTATTAGTGAAGTATTCGTTTGGGAAGGTTTTACCTAACGCGCAGTCAAGCCGCCCGCCTAATTCCTTATGGACTTCATTATCACTGCCCGCTTCCGGAAAGATTATTGGGTATCAGGCTGTGAAACTTGAAACGATGGTCGATCAGCCTACCCTCACTGATGAGTATAGCAAAGCAGAAAACAATAGGCAAGTGCCTGCATTGCAAATAAAAAAAGTTCGATCTAGTGCATCGCACATTCGGAATCCTGCACTAACCCCCTCTCAACTTTGTATTATCCGTTTATCAAGCACCCCCTTGGGGGCACACCCAAATCTGCCTTCTTAGGCAGATTTTTTATCTCAGAATAATGGGGTGAGCTTGAGGTTTATCAGGCGGTCACTCGGTAAGGTTCGTCTCGAGCCAAAGGCTAAACACGGTAAATCTCACCCACCCCTGACGCAATTAAAAAAGACATCCGATTATCTTTATGTGTGTAAAGCTTTCCTATTCCTCTGTGCGGATGACCTTCACAACAATCCCCGAGGCCGGGTCAATACAACGCACATACTCAGTGGTTACCCCGTTCTTGTTGATTATCTTCTCGTAAGGGGTGCCTTTATATTGCCATCCCAGGGTGCCTCCAAACCGTAGCACCTGGATGACGGGATCCATACTGCTGAGCAGCCAGGGGCATATTTTTCCGGTGTCATCTGGATAGAGAAATTTCTGGCCAACCTGATAGCTCTTTTCCCCATCGCCGCGGTACATCCAGGCACAAATTCCAAGTGCCTCAAAATTGCGGGGGTAGATAATTCGGCCGTTGTCTTTACGTAACTCCCCACCTTTACCTTCAAATATCTCGATCTCAATTTTGTACGGCATACTTCTCTCCTACCTTTAGATTTCCCTCGGTTGTAGGTCCACCATCTACTCTATGGACTGATCTTCATCCGCATTATTAGTATTTTATATCCTGTTTCAAACTTGAGTTTTGGAGAGACATTCCATACCAGGCAACAAAAATCCATAATTTACTTCGATTACCCGACACCATTCAGGATGGTTCTCTTAACGATATAATTCTTGAAAATCGATCGATAACCTGTCCAACAAGCACTTGATGAAACTGGCAAATGGCAATCAGCTCCGTGCAGAGTTTTTTTTACAGGCAATTTTGAAGCAACGATGCGAAATACTCAACGGGCTGAGTCTGACGCAGAATATCTGGAAGGAGAATGCCCATGACCACCGATGTTTGTGCTCCACCAAGCTACGCCATCAAGACACCTACCAACCTTTCGCCGCGCATCCAATGGTTGCGTGATTACTATTTTCAAGGGGTGAAGCGGGCCTGGAACAATGAATACACCTCCTGGACCACCGGCACCCCCTGGGATTTCCAATACAACGAGCTGACGTTTTACATCGTCCCCGAAACCTACACATTCCTGCAGACCTTCCGCTCATCCTTCAACCAGATTGCTCGTCCGGTCAGCCTGCACCCCGATTTCTGGAAGTGGTCACTACCCGAGCGCCGCGCCTGGTTCAACCGTGAAGTGATGGTGCATTACCTTCCCAAGGAAATCCTGCCTGGTGACCTGCTGGCGGGCGGCCGTTTCAACATCCAGACCTCTGCCTGCCTGACCGAAAAAGAGACCAGGGAACGCGACAAGCTGGTGTATGGTCCCAATGGCAGCCGGGCTGCCATGCTGTGGTTCCACAACCACGGCTACGGTAATGTAGGAGCCACTTCCGGGCACTTGATCCCGGACTATGGGCGCATTATTCGCGAGGGTTGGAAAGCTGTCCACTCCGAGCTAACCTCTACGTACGCCGCGTTATCGCAGGCGGACAAGCAAGGTAAAAAAGGTGCCCAGCTGCGGGCCATGCTGACTGCGGCAACCATGGCACGCGACCTTGCAGCGGAGTATTCTCGAGTATGCCAGGAGCTTGCGAATGTGGAAGCTGACCCACAACGCCGCAATGAGCTGCTGCAGATGGCTGATAACCTCACCCGCGTGCCTTGGGAGCCCGCCGCGAATTTCTGTGAGGCCGTCCAATCGCTATGGCTGACCCACATGTTGGTCATGGCTGACGAAAATTACCCTGGCCCAGGAGACTCTTTTGGACGCCTGGACCAGTATCTATTCCCCCTGTGGGAAAAATCAATCGGCGAGGGCATGGACCCAGAGTTTGGCAAGGAAATCCTGAAGTGCTTCTGGCTGCACTGCAACACCGCCTACGATGGCATGATCCGCACGGGCGGCAACCAGGGCATTACGGCTGGTTACGGACAGTTATTCACTATCTCGGGGATGGGGGCGGGCGGCAAGGATATGTCGAACGACCTCACCTACACCTTGTTGGATGTGATCGATGAGATGTCGCCCATCCTGGAACCCAAGCCCAACGTGCGTTTGCACCGTGGCTCACCAGAAAAATTGCTCGATCACGTGGTGGAAATGATCGCTTCCAGCCAGGGATCACCCTTCCTGCTCAACTTCGATGAGCGCTCGATGGCCGGCATGATGTTGCAAGCCCGGAAATCAGGTGTGGAGCAGCTCATCCACAAGGATAATGTCTTTGATTACGCTCCGGTAGGCTGCCTGGAGAATACCATGGTCGGCAACGATCGTAGCGGCACGGTGGACGCCAACCTAAATTTACTTAAGGCTGTGGAGCTGGCCATGACCGGAGGTTATGACCTGCTGCCGTTTACCGACTCCATGACCGGCAAAGCTGACCCTGCCACGCGCTGGGGCGTCGACACGGGCGAGGCAACTCACTTTGAAACCTGGGAGCAATTCTGGCAGGCATACACCCTTCAGACCCAGCATATCATCAAGCGCATCGCAGAGCTGTATGAGCAGAGTGAATCCATGCGGGCGCGCTACGCCCCCACGCCATACCTCTCCTGCCTGGTGAAAGGCTGCGCCCAAAAGGGCCTGGATATCACCGAGGGCGGTGCAGAATTGGGTTTTGTGACCATCGAAGCGGTGACCTATGCTACCACGGTCGATTCACTGCTGGCGATTAAATACCTGGTTTATGATCAAAAAGCCTGCAGCATGGCAGACCTCATCCAAGCGCTCAAGGATAATTGGAAGGGACATGAAGTGCTGCAGGCACGCGCCCTGCACAAAGCCCCCAAGTACGGTCGCGATGATGACACCGCGGATGCCATGGCGCAGCAGGTGATGGAGTTGTGGACTGATGAGACCTGGAAGTACAAGACCCAATCCACCAGGCGTCAATTCCGGCCTGGCATGCTGTCTTGGAATTACTGGGTGGCCGATTCGTTCATCCTGCCAGCCAGCCCGGATGGGCGTCCGTGCGGCAAATTCCTATCGAACGCGGTGTGCCCTTCCAACGGAGCCGATATCAACGGGCCAACCGCCAATGTTAACTCGGTGGGTAAAGCCCTGGGGGGCAAGGCTGCTGATGGCCAGGGTGATTGGGATGATTATCTGAACCTGCTACCCAATGGTGCCAGCCACACGATGACCTTCAACCCGTCTATGCTGCGCGACCCCGAGCACCGTGAGAAATTCAAAGCCTTCCTAAAGGGCTACATCGAAAATGGTGGCTCAGCCTTACAGGTCAACCTGATCAATGCCGACCTGCTGCGAGACGCCCAGGATCACCCCGAGAACTACCGCCACCTGTTGGTGCGCGTCACCGGCTACAACGCCTACTTCACCTCGATTGGGCGGGAGCTGCAAAACGAGATCATCGCCCGCGAAAGCCACCAGATGAAATGACCACCGGCCACATCTTGCATTTCCAGCGCCTCTCCACCGAGGATGGGCCTGGCATCCGCACGACGGTGTTTTTTAAGGGCTGCCCACTGCGCTGTGTCTGGTGCCACAACCCTGAGAGCATCTTCATGCAGCCGCAAACGCAATGGTTCGCCGTGCGCTGCATCGGGTGCAAAACCTGCCTGGGGGTGTGCCCCAATGGTTGCATCAGCCTGGACGGGGATGACCTAGTCTTTGACCGGACCAAATGCGTGGCGTGTGGTAAATGTGTTGAAGCCTGCCCATCTGGAGCGCGCGAGCTGCTAGGCAAGAATGTCACCGTAGATGAAACACTGGCTGAATTGAACAAAGACCGCGCCTTTTATATTAAATCGGGTGGAGGTGTCACCCTGTCTGGCGGCGAGCCGACCTTCCAGCCGGATTTCTGTGAAGCTTTGCTGAAAGGATTAAAGGAGCAGGGCATCTCCACCGCCCTAGATACCTGCGGCTTGACTTCGGCAAGTACGTTTGACCGCCTGCTGCCCTTCACTGACCTGGTCCTGTTCGATCTCAAACTTCTGGATCCCGAGCGGCATCGCCAGCTCACCGGCGCCAGCAATCAACACATCCTGGAAAATCTGCGCCATATCCAGGGCTATATCAAGAAACATGCCCAGCCGATTGAGCTGTGGATCCGTACCCCGCTCATCCCGGGCGCGACGGATAGTGAAGAGAATCTAGCTGCCATCGGCCGTTACCTGACCGACCAACTGGATGGGACGGTCTCATGCTGGGAATTATGCGCGTTTAACAACCTGTGCCGTGACCAGTACTCCCGCCTGGGCCTGCAGTGGCATTATGCTTCCACCCCGCTGATGACCGCCGCTGAAGTGAAGCACTGTGAACAGCTCGCCAGAAACGCATTCAACCACCCAGAGAGGGTGCACGCCAGCGGGGCAACCCGCTTTGAGTAAACCACAAAGGAGCTAGGCATGGAGATATCATCACATTCCACCTTTTCTGAAACTGATATCCAGAACACGCAGGTGCCCATGAAGATCGGCCTGCTGGCAACCGTCACGCCAGAAGGACTACCGCATGTCACTCTGCTTTCATCGCTCATGGCATGCGCACCCAACCAGCTGTGTTTTGGGCAGTTCACCGAGGGGATGTCGAAAGGGCACATCCTGTCTGATCCGAAGGCGGCCTTTCTCATCATGGGCCTGGATAAAAACCTGTGGCGCGGGCTGGCCAGCTATACTCATTCAGTAAAGAATGGGCCGGAATATGATTATTACAACAATGTGCCCATGTTCCGCTACAACGCCTATTTCGGCGTCCACACTGTGTATTATTTCGACCTGATTTCACACACCGGTAAATTGCCTCTTCCGATGAACCAGATTGTCTTCGCCGCGGTCAAAACGATGCTGGCGCGTAGCCTGGGCCGCAAGCCGGGCCGAAAACCCGTGCTCAACCACTGGACACGCCTGTTTCTGGATAAGCTTGACAACCTCAAATTCCTATCCTATATCGGTGCTGACGGTTTCCCGGTCATCATCCCGGCTATCCAAACCCAAAGCCTGGGTACCGACCATGTGCTGTTCTCCACTTCAGTTTACAAAGACGAGTTGCATTCCATCCCAGCTGGGGTACCCATGGCTGTATTCGACATGGCGCTGACCATGGAGGATGTGCTTCTGCGCGGCAAATATCTCGGTATCCAGCGGGTGGGAGGCATCCAGGCCGGTGTGGTGGAGCTGGATTGGGTCTACAATCCCATGCCGCCCGTGCAAGGGCAGGTCTATCCGCCCGTAGAGCTGAAGGCCATCACCCAATTCTAAAAGACCCACCTATTGGGGCTTAAGAAGTTCATTGGTTTGATCTATCGATCTAGACAGCAGGGGTTTGAAACGATTTCTGAGCTACGCAAACACTACTTTATCCGCAAGGGATTGGTCCCGAGTCGGCTCAAATCAATGTTAATAACTTTACCAAGGAAGAATTGATATGCCTGGACTTAGCTTCTATATCCTGGATGTATTTTCCGAAAAAAAGTATGCCGGCAACCAGCTGGCCGTGTTTTGGAATGCAAACGTAGTCTCGAGCGAAGAGATGCAACAGATTGCCAGGGAAATCAATTTCTCGGAGACAACTTTCATCCTTTCGGATGAGCCTAAAAATGGCGGCTTTGATGTGCGCATCTTCACGCCTAAAGAAGAAGTCCCCTTTGCGGGTCATCCGACGCTTGGAACTGCATTCGTCATTCACCACGCGTTCCTTCATGGAGCAACCGACGAGGTCGTGCTCAACCTGAAGGCAGGACAGATTCCGGTTAAATTCTTCCAGGATGGCTACGGCTGGATGAGGCAGAGACAACCTATTTTTGGGATAGTTCACGGACCTGCGGAGATAGCCAGCATCATCAATGTTGATTTGGTTGATATTGATCTGCGTTTCCCTGTTCAGGAAGTTTCCACTGGTTTGCCATTTTTTATCGTGCCGCTGAAAAACCTTGCCAGCCTAAAAAAAGCCAGGATTGACAATGAAAAGTATTATCACTACATAAATAATACTGAGGCGAAAGGCATTTTGGTTTTTTGCCCTCAAACACACGAGGCAGACAACAATATAAGCGTGCGTGTATTTGTGGATTATTACGGCGTTCCCGAAGATCCTGCCACAGGCAGCGGTAATGGATGCCTGGCGGGTTACCTTGCGAAATATCAGTATTTCGGAAAGGGCAGCATCGATATCCGCAGTGAACAGGGATATGAAATCGGCAGGCCCTCTCTTTTGCTTTTAAAGGCGGCACAAAGTGGTGAGAAAATAGATATATCTGTCGGCGGGAAATGTGTGATTGTGGCGCAAGGGGAGTTTGTTTAACAATTACAAATATTCTGGTCCCGGCTTCCAGAGGGACCAATCATCTCAATCTATCCGTTGGGTCTTCTGCTAAACAGGAATGTAATTACTCCATTCTGAATAGATTGGGTTATTAGGAGGCATTGAAACCCTGACACTCCGTAGCCTGATACTTGCATTGAATTTATTACGCTACTTTTTTAAACAGGTCGAGGAAATTGATCTTGCTCTGCGGGTTGCGCGCCCCGGGCAAGAGCTCCACCACGCACAACCCAACCTGCTCGCCGCTTGGATTATAAATACCAGCCAGCAGCTCAAAATAGGCCAGGTTGAGCTGCCCATCCGTAAGTGGACGGATCGCATACTTCTCCTCTTTTACGCCCGGCATGAGCAGGTCCCAACCCTGTGAGAATTTCAACCCGGCAGCTTCGGTGAAGCCCAATGGGGTAAGGGTATAGTTCCTGATTAAACGCCTTTGGCGGTCCCGACTGATGTAGGTTCCATCATAATACGGGCACTGCGGGAAGGAAAACAGCATCACTTCCTCGTCATCAAAAAACCGCAGAGAGAACCACTCCCAGTGCGTATCGGCATGCATGAGCGCATAGGGTCCCCACTGCCGGTCGAACCATGATTTTCCGCTGACCTGCATTGTCTTGCTCGCCTCATGCGGGTCATGAAGGGTCACGATCCCTGTTGTTGGCATGTTGGTGTAGGAATAATAGACGGTCCGGCGGCGAGGGTCTTCTGCCCCTCCCATAACCAGCACACCATTATCGCCATGCCAGAACGCACCTTTCCCCTTATCCAATTCAAGGATGAGATCGAAGGACTCGTTATGGGCAACCAGCACCATCTGCTCGGGTTCCCGCACCAGGCGCGCTAATGACAGGTACTGGACAGTATTTGCAGTGACATAGACATCCTGGCTCATCAAGGTCATGCGTTGGGTAAAACGATGCCTTCCGTTAGCCACATCAGTGAGCGCCAGCTGTAGGATCCAGGGTGAGAACCCATATATGCGCGGCTTGATGACCGTGAACTGGTATGAATACAGCTTCTCTGGGGATGCATTGTCAGAGAAGTACCCGGTGATGTACCACCAACCCGATACTTTCCTTTGGACTGGCCATTCTTCATCAAAATTTCTATGATTTTCCTGCCGGTATGGAATTGTCAGGCTTTTCATAGGTTTCCCATTGCGCTTGCTTCGCATTTTACTTATTGTGCAATAGTTGGGCCAAAATTCTGTATTCGTACATGAGGCTGAAAAATAATAATCTCTTATCTGGATTGCATCGCCTCTGTTTGCGTTGCTGTGGCGCCCATTTCAACCTAATCAAGGTTAATATGACCTCTGTCACTTTCCTGTGCTTTACAGATACTTTATACTGGTACCATGAAATGGCTCCACCGTAAGCATGCCGGTCCCGGCCCAGAAACGTCACTCATGCAACAATCCGATCCCCATCGAGTATCCCGCATTCGCGTGGGCTGCCCGGCACATAACTGCGGGGGGCGCTGCCTGCTCATCGCCCACGTCGAAAACGGCCGCATCACGCGCCTGGATACCGACGATCGCCCCGACAGCCTGGCAGCACCGCAGCTGCGGGCATGTGCCCGCGGGCGAGCCTACCTGCGCCGCCAGTACCACCCGGACCGACTGCAGTTCCCCCTCAAGCGGGTAGGGGAGCGTGGTGCAGGCCAATTTGTGCGCTGTAGCTGGGAAGAAGCCATCACGATGCTAGCTGGGGAATTGGAACGGGTCAAAGCGAAGTACGGTAACGAAGCCTTGTTTGTGCCCTATGGAACGGGCAGCTACAACCAGCTCAATGGCTCGCATACCGCCCGCCGCCTCATGAACCTGTTCGGCGGCTGCCTGGGCATCTACAATTCCTACTCATGGGGGGCGATCAACATCGCCACCCCCACCGTTTACGGCACACTGGTCACCGGCAACCAGCGCCAGGATTGGCTGAACAGCCGCTACATCATCATGTGGGGCTGGAACCCCGCCGAGATGCGCGACGGCACCAACAGCGATTATTTCGTTAAGCTGGCGCATCAAAATGGTGCCAGGGTGGTGTGCATCGACCCGCGCCATTCGCTTTCCGCCGCCTCGCTGGCTGATGAGTGGATCCCCATCCGTCCTGGTACCGATGTGGCTATGATGAGCGCCATGGTTTATGTGATGCTGACTGAGGGGCTGTATGATGCCGATTTCGTGCGCACCCATTGCATGGGCTGGGATGGCTCGCAAATGCCGCCCGGGGCAGAGCAGGCAGAGTCTTATTCAGAGTACCTGCTGGGCAGCAGAGACGGCTTCCCCAAAACCCCCGAATGGGCCGAAGCCATCACCGCCGTCCCGGCGGCTACCATTACCCGCATCGCCCGCGAATACGCCACGATCAAACCCGGCGTGCTATACCAGGGTTACGGGATGCAGCGCCGTGCTTATGGTGAGCAGGTGGTACGGGCAGGCTGTGTGCTGGCTGCCATCACCGGTAACTTGGGCATCCGGGGTGGCTGGGCCAGTGGGCTGGGCACTCAGGCACCCGACGGCGGACCATTCTGGACTGTATTCCCCACCGGGGCTAATCCGGTCAAGGCCAGCATCCCGGTTTTCCTGTGGAGCGAAGCTGTGCTGCGCGGCCATGAGATGACCGCGACGGATGGTGTGATCGGTGCCAACCAGCTGAAGACAGATATCAAGCTGATCTACGCGGTTGCCACCAATTGCCTGATCAACCAGCATGGCGATGTCAACCGCTCAGCCGCAATTATACGAGACGAGAAGAAGGTAGAGTTTTTCGCTGTGCAGGATAATTTCCTGACCCCAACTGCGAAATTCGCCGACCTCGTCTTGCCGGCTTGCACCCAGTTCGAAACTTGGGGGCTTGAGGATGGCTGGAAATACGGCGACGAGGTGATTTTGCAACCCAAACTGGTGGAACCCCTGGGGGAATGCAAGAGCGATTACCGCATTTGCGCTGACCTGGCGGAACGTCTGGGTTTCGGCGATGCTTACACTGAGGAGCGTGATGAGAAGGCCTGGGTGGAGTGGTGCCTTCAGCACTATCGCCAGACCCGCTTCCCCGACTTGCCCAGCCTGGAGACCTTCATTGATCAAAACCTGGGAGCTTATACAAAACTTGTCGATCAGCCTGCCATCGCATTTGAGAATTTTCGCCGAGACCCGCAAAAATACCCGCTTGACACACCCAGCGGCAAGATTGAGATATTCTCGAAAACTTTATTCGACATGGGCCATCCAGACGAGATCCCAGCGCTGCCCAAGTACATCCCCGAGTGGGAAAACCCATTTCCTGAAACACGCGGTGCCCTACCCACGCAGAGCCAGCCCCAAAAATATCCGTTGCAGGCCATCGGGCACCACAGCCTGAGCCGGGTGCATTCCACGCATGCCAACAATGATTGGCTGCAGGAGGCATTCCCCCAGCGTATCTTCATCAACCCCATTGACGCGGCCAGGCGAGGCATCCAGGATGGAGATGTGGTGCGTGTTTGGAATGACCGCGGACAGCTGGTTATCTCCGCCCGCCTCACCCGGCGCATCCTGCCCGGGGTGGTGGATATCCCACAGGGAGCCTGGTGGAATCCGGATGAACGGGGTATCGACCATGGTGGAAACATTAATGTGCTCACCTCTCACCGCTGGACGCCCCTTGCATTCGCCTCAACCCAGCACACCATCATGGTGGAAGCCGAGAAATATGACCTGCATAAACCAGGGCAGACACCGCGAACACCATGACCCCATGGGATGAATGGTCTCAGCCATGAGCTACGCTTTCACCTTCGACGCACGTGCCTGCTCCGGCTGCAAAGCCTGCCAGGAAGCTTGTAAGGATAAGAACCAGCTTCAAGCAGGGCTATTATGGCGTCGGGTGGTTGAGGTGTCGGGTGGGGAATGGCAGGCCGCAGGTAGCGCCTGGACGAACACCATCTTTGCCTATCATCTCTCATTGGCCTGCAATCATTGTACCCATCCCAAGTGTGCCGGGGTCTGCCCAACGGATGCATATACCGTTCGCCCGGACGGGATTGTATTGATTGACGCCTCCAAATGCATGGGCTGTGGGTACTGCGCTTGGGCTTGCCCCTATGGCGTGCCGCAATATGACGCCCGGCAGGGCATTATGAGCAAGTGTGACTTCTGCCATGATGCCATCGATGCTGGCCTGCCGCCCAGCTGTGTAGCTGCCTGCCCATTGCGGGTACTGGATTTTGGGACGCTTGAGACCCTCGAAGCACAAGAACAAGCCCACCGCTTATGGCAGCTCCCGGGCAGCGCGCACCCCTTCCCGCTGCCGAACTATTCACGCACCGAACCCCACCTGGTCATCACGCTCCACCCGGGTATGGTCAACCCCCACGAAAAGGCTGTGTCAAACCAGGAGGAGATTCTGCCGCCGGGAGCCTTTGAGCATGCGTACGGCAAAGCTGCTTCTCATGAGCTGCCCCTGGTGGCCTTTACCTTACTCGCACAAATGGCAGCTGGCATGGCAGTCGCTAGCCTGGTAATCTCGCCCATCCCAACCCAGGTCTTGCTCGCCATCGGGTTCTTGCTAGGCCTGGGAGGCATAATGTCCTTCCTGCACCTCGGGCGCAAGCGTAACGCCTGGCGGTCGGTCAGGCACCTCAAAAAATCGTGGTTGAGCCGCGAAATCCTGCTGACGGGCTTGTTTGGCATCGCCTGGGTGGTTACAGCTGGCTCCCAATGGCTTGGCAGGTACAATTCCACCCCATGGCTGATGGCGGTTCTAGGCATTGGGCTGGTGTACTGCATGGGCAGAATATACCTGCTGAGGGCAGTCCCCGCCTGGAATAGCTGGCGAACGCCACTGGGCTTCTTCCTGAGTGCAGCTGTGCTGGGTGCCCTGGGGATGAACCTGGCGATGCCAGCCTCCGGTTGGGTGATCGCCGCGGTGGTCAGCATGCTGGCAGAATTGATCCTGATCCTATCCAGCCAGGAGGCGGCAACCCAGGCGGTGAGCCGATTGCGCATTGGCTTGCTTTTGCTGGCCATCCTGGGAAGCTTGATGATCATATTTATCCCTGCCTTGCCAGGATTCTGGCAGGGTATCACACTTTTGTTGCTTGCGCTGGGGTCAGAGATCATCGGCAGGTGGCGGTTCTACGCCCAGCGCAAGCCATTCCCACTTTAGGCAGGCTTTCCCATGCTATACTCACTTAAGATAGGCTAAAACGCTCATTCACCAATAGCGCAAGGAGGAGAATGGGGCCCAGGAAATTAAGCCGGCGTGGTTTCATTAAGGCTGCTGCAATTGGTGTGGGAGTTTTATTGGCTGGGGGCATTGCTCGCCAGGTGCACAACCAGCTCGGTCGAGACTTCCACCCGGAGAAGGCGCAGGCATACCTTGACAGCCTTCAACCCAGCCCAACACCCCAGTCCCTGCCCAATATCATCATCGTTTTATGCGATGACCTCGGTATCGGTGACCTGCAATCGCCAGCCATCGACACGCCCAACCTGCGCAGGATGGCAGCAGAGGGTGCCACCCTGTCCAGTTTTTATGCCTCCGCCTCCGTATGCAGCCCGTCGCGTGCCGGCCTGCTGACTGGCCGCTACCCGGTACGCACGCTCATTCCCACCCCGCTGCTTTCCACCCACAATCCGCTGAACGTGGTCATGGACGTCTTGTGGCGCTACTCTTATAACGTCCGTGGCATTCCACAAGATGAGGTGCTGTTGCCCGAAGTACTGAAGCGCCGGGGCTACCGCACTGCTCTGATTGGGAAGTGGCACCTGGGAGGCAGCGCAGGCTACCTGCCCAATGACCGCGGCTTCGACTCGTTCTACGGGGCGCTGTGGAGCAATGATGACACGCCATATGCAATTTACCGGGATTATGAGGTAGAAATCCCTGCCCCGGCGGATCAAAACACGCTGACCCGCAATTTTAACAAAGAGGCCCTCAATTTCATCCGCGCTAATAAAGACAGCCCATTCTTCCTCTATCTGGCACATGCTATGCCGCATTTCCCCGTGCATGCCTCGGCTGACTTCCAGGGGTCGACGGAGGCAGGCCTGTATGGGGATGCTGTGCATGAGATCGATTGGAGCGTAGGCCAAATCCTTGAAACGCTCAGTGAACTTGGACTGGATCAAAAAACGCTGGTGGTCTTCAGTAGCGACAATGGCCCGTGGATGGAGGGAAACCCGGGCTACCTCAGGGGGCGCAAACTGCTCTGGTTTGAGGGAGGCTTTCGGGTGCCTTTCATCGCCAGGTGGCCAGGTGTCATTCCGCCTGCCAAACAGAATGCAGGGGTATGTGCAAACTTTGACCTGTTCAGCACCTGTGCGCACATCGCCGGGGCTGCCTTACCGCAAGACCGCATCATCGATGGGATAGACATCCTGCCGCTGCTGAAAGGGGAGGCTGGGTTGCCTCACGATGCATTTTATTATTATGACACCCGCCAGGCAGTGGCGGTCCGCTCTGGTGAATGGAAGTACGTACGCCGTCACCTGACCGACATTGCCTCCTATTGGCCGACACAGCAGGGACCGTTCCTATTTAACCTGGCGAGTGATCCGCAGGAAGCTTACAGCATGATCGAGGCTGAGCCCCAGCTGGCTAGGGATTTAGCCACCCTGCTGGAGGCTTTTGAAGCGGAAATGCAGGATAACCTGCGCGGCTGGTTATAGCCATTCAACCCTCAGCCACCTCCCCAGCAGCACGCACTCAGAACGACGGTTCGCAAGTCAAAAGCTCAACCAACTAAATTCGCTTTTCATCAAGGCATCTCTGGCACCCCTTCTATTACATTGTGTTTTTCAAGGAATTGCACCAGGTCCAGGACCTCAGGTGCTAGTGTCAAGTCGATTTCAGCCTTGTGCATAATTTCTTCAACCGTCAATGGCTCTGCATTTGGAAATGGTAGATGGTACAGGAATCTGCCTTGTGGAGTGGTCAGCTTTATCTTGCGCTCCTCTCGCTCGCGGCCATTTCCAGTCCAAATTGTCACGCTGGTGATGTAGTCTTCGCTGCGCGCCACCGAAAAGCGCGCCCCAGCGTTTTCTTTTTCCCGAATTCGTGCTGCCATGCGATTGAAGGAAGGCTCCCGCTTGATCTCCATCAGATCGATATCGATGGTTAATCGTTTCTGCTTCAGCACATAACGATAATATGGACGTTTCTTCTCAAGGACCTCCTCCTTGGAAACAACACCAAGCTGTTCGAGAGACTCGAGATAGTCCTGGGCAGTTTTTATATGCAGGTTGAGGCGTGTGGCGACTTCAGATGCTGAGATAGCTTGATAATTCACCAGCAGTGTAAAAATTTCCTCAGCATAATCTTTTGAGAGCAACGATGCGAATTTTGCAGCTGTATGAAAGTCCATTGGATTCTGGCCTTATGAAAAGATGCTGATCTTGAGGTCATCCATACGATCGACTGCCCGGATGCCTTCGCCACGGTTAACCAACTCAAAAAAATCGATGAAAACCTGACCAAATGAATTGCATAGCTGGTCGAATGCCAGGGGCTCGCGATAATCCAAGTAGTCTTTTTGCGCGATATGCACAGACACTTCGCCATCAACATCAAAATTGACCCACGATGCATCACGGAAATCCCCAGCCAGCCCTAACACGCGTCCGTACTCGTCACCCATCTTGATCGGAACCAGGGTGGTGTTTTTTGAGCTGAGATAAGGCAAGGCGATTAAGTTGCGACCGCAAAACTTGGCAAACTGGCGTATTTGCTGTGGGCTATATTCCACCTTCCCAACCGGGCGGGGCCTTGAGGTATAACCATTTCCAGTTTTCTCAACCGGTTCAGCCGCCAGCTCGAAAATTTCACGCCCGCGCCATTTGGCTTTGCGGGTAGCAGCCAGGTAGACGATTACAAAGCTAAAAAACATCAGTGTAAAAAAATACGCCATGGCAAATTCCAGGCTGTTAAAGGGATTGCCGGTGATATTACCCACCGAAATTTTCCCTGCCGCAACAACAAAGACAAATACCAAAAAGGCTGAATAGACAAAGATGACAAGTTGAGGAAGATTTCTTGTGCGGAGAAATACATATAGGGAGTATAAAGAAAACAGGCTGATCATGCCGGCCGTGATATACATACCCACAGGGACCCCAAAAATTAGCGATGTGAGACCAAAAATGGCTATCATGCCTAGTGGAATCAATGGCCCGGTGACGTTTCGGTCTGGTTTTAACTTACGTGTGAGAGACATGTTTTCCTCCTTGGTTATACAGTTCGTTTATTATATACTTTATTATAATTGAATTATACAATAATTACACTAATTTGTCAAGCACCAGTTTAAATATGGAAACGCTTTAAGCGGATGAATTTCTTTATAGCTGCTTTAACCTGCTTTTTCTGTCCCCCGCATAGATAGTCAAATTGGAATACCATAAAGCCTAAACGACAGCCTCCATCAGGATGCAAAGTGCCTATGGCTGTCTTCTGCCATAGGCACTGGGTTGACCAGACAATTTAGAGCATAATCGATCTGATGATCCCCACTCCACCATTAATCAGCAGACATGTCGGTTTTCTGATTACAAACGAACCTCGGACGATTTCCCTTCCTCGCTCTTTGCGCTCATGGCTTGAACTGGCGCTTCAAGGGAGCGGATGGGCGGCTCGTGGGTGACGTAGAAAATGGGTGCCGGCACTTCCGGACGGGTTGTGGCCGGGACGACCCTCACAGAGGCCTCGGCAGTGACGGAGGCTTTTTGGGTTTTGCTGAGGTAAATAACCCAGTACATCACTCCCACCATCAATGCGCCGCCAATGATGTTGCCGATGGTGACGGGGACCAGGTTCACCAGGAAGAAATTGTTCCAGGTGAGGTGGGGAAAATCTGCCGGTGTTTTCTGGATCGTTTCAAAGAATTTGGCTGTCCCAAATTGCTTGATGAACAAAGCGATCGGGATGAAATACATGTTGGCAATGCTGTGCTCGAAGCCGGCCGCCACAAACGCAGCAATGGGAGGGATGATCGCCAGGATCTTATCGACCGTACTGCGGGCGCTGAAGCACATCCAGACCGCCATACAGACCAGGGCATTACAGAAGATGCCGAGCGCCAATGCCTGGACAAAGGCCAGATTGGTCTTGGCTTCGCCGGTGTTGAGCGCCACCAGGCCGATTGAGCCAGCTCCAAAAGTGTATTGGCGGGTGAGGAACATCAGGCCGGCGGTCAGTATCGCACCCACAAAATTACCCAGGTAAACAACGCCCCAATTACGCAACAATGCCCCCAGGGTTACCCGGCGATTGGCATAGGCAATAACGATCAGGTTGTTGCCGGTGAATAGCTCCGAGCCTGAGACGACCACCAGGATCAGGCCGAGGGTAAATACCAGGCCTGCCAGGAAGCGCGCCACGCCATAGGGCAAAGCTGAAGCACCCGCGCTGACCGTGGTGGCAAAGATTGCTCCCATGGCAATGAAGGCTCCGGCTAAAACGGCCAGGAGGAACATGCGCATTGTATCTAATTTTGTCTTCTTGACCCCAATCTCAGCGGCTTTGGCAGCCATCTCAGGGGGTAGCAAGGCATCGAACGAGACTTCCTTGGCTGGAGGTTGTGTAGCTTTTGGTGTATGAGAAGAAGAAGTGAACATGGTGGCTCCCTTATTCCTTGGAATTAACCTGCGCATTGGCCAGGGTATCAATGGCAAATATGTGGTCATAGCGGTCATCGACGGGTGACGCGACGGGCAGCTCGGGTTGGATGATGTGCAGCAGCCCCTGGCACATGGCATTCAGCCCAACATGTGCCAGCTCCGTTTGGGGTAGACCGGTTTGACCGGCGGTCTTATCGAATGGGCAGTCGGGCATGATAAAACGCATTTCAGGTCCGATCTGGTGAATGGTGAAGTCCACCCTGAGCGTTTCCAACATGCATTCCAGGGCACACACACCCGGGTTGGGAAAGCCATTCAAGAAAGTGTTATCCTGCATGTACAAGGCCACGGCTTGCCCCAGCCCACTCCCAAAACTCTCCATCAGGCCGTAAGCCTGGCTTTCATCAAAGCCTGTCTGGCAGAACATGGCATATTCCAGGAAAATCTGGCACAAAGAGATCGACGTCTCTGGCCCAGCCCCGGTCAGCTCACCCCAGATCTGGAAACCGTGCAGCAGGTCATCGCGCACATAAACATCGCGCTGCCCCACTTCGTTATAGTACATATCGCTGGTAGCGATAGGATAACGGCAGATGAGTGTAGGTTTGGCTAGTGTGCTTGTCGGCATGATATTTCTCCTCAGATTTATTTTATTTCTCATTTGCGGACGCAACACAAACAATCATCATGGAGCGATCCGAACTGATTGCGTAATATTTCACTATATAATTTATACTTGAACGGGGTCACAGCCACAAGCACCGGCTGGTTACAATGTGGTTACAATAATTGCCCCCTGTTTTTTTGTGATGCGCCGGTTACTGGCTAAACCGGGGAGCTGCGGGTGTTCAGCACATAACCCGCATTGGGTATGGTTTCGATCAATGAGCTTGCTCCAGGGCTTGTGTCCAATTTGTTACGCAGTCGATACACAAGTTGCTTGAGCATCTCGTTGGTGGCACCTTCGGGTCCCCACACACGTAAAATCAAGGTGTCGTTGTTCAACACTCGGTCGGGGTTCTGCATCAGGGCACGCAGCAGGCGTGTTTCCAGGTGAGTGAGATGCACTGGTTCAGAATCCCCCACACGTACTTCCCGCCTCTCGGCGTCAAATGAAAGCTCACCTGCCTGGAGTACCTCCTGTGGCTCGCTCACCACCCGGCGTAACAAAGCTCGGATGCGGGCAATCAGCTGGCGGGGGCTGAATGGCTTGATAATATATTCGTCCGCACCCGCTTCCAGGGCGGTGATAACGTTATCGTCGGTGTCGCGTACGGTTAACATGATAATCGGTACCTCTGACTCGTTGCGGATGCGCGTGCAGACCTCCAGCCCGTCCATGCGCGGCAGCCCCCAGTCCAAGACGATCAGGTCTGGCATTTCCTTATTAAATACTTCTAGAGCGCTCAGTCCATCATGGGCGTTGACCACCTCAAAACCAGCCCGGCGGATGGCGAAAGCAAGCACATCTGAAAGCGCAAGATCGTCATCGACAACCAGAATCTTTGTCATAGGTTTTCTTTCTCCTCAGGAGGTTGAATAGGTATTGTAACCCAAACTTTGGCGCCTCCCGTGGGGAGGTTTTCTGCACCGACCTGACCGCCGTGCATTTCAATGATCGACTTTACCACGGAAAGCCCCAGCCCAATCCCGTATTGGGTGTCATGCGATTGGCTGGCGGTCACAAAGCGGCGGAATAAATCCGAAAAACGATCCGTCGGCAACCCTGGGCCAGTATCGCTGACCACCATAGTCACCCAGCTCGGGTCTTGACTGATGGTTAAATCGATGCGACCGCCCATTGGGCTGAATTTACTGGCGTTGGATAGCAAATTTACCAAAACCTGGACCAGGCGGTTGGCATCCGCCCAGACAGTGGGTAATTTCTCTGGAATGCTCTGGACCAGGCCCTGGTTACGGCGCTTTAGCAAGGGGCTCATGATCTCTGCGGCTTCCCGAACTACGTCATGCAGGTTGATCGGGCGGCGGTGTACCTGAAAACATCCAGCTTCGATCGTCGTACTCTCCAGCAGGTTCCCCACCAGGGTTTGCAAATGCAAGGTGCTCAGGCGAATGGTTTCCACCAGCTCTTTCAGCTCATTGGGGGTCAGCATGGTGCCTTCGTCCACCAGGATTTCGGTGGTAGCCGCAATCCCAGCCAGCGGAGTACGGAATTCGTGGGCTACATTTGCCAGGAAGTTGTAGCGCAGGCGGTTGACAGCCTCTTCTTCAGTCACATCGCGTATCACGATCACCCGCTCAGATCCATAACCACTAGGGGGATTTTCATCGGGTGGAGAGATGGCTACGTAGAGCAGCAATGGTTTTCCATGAGCGTCCAGCACGCTCAAGCGCTGGGCTACCGACCCATCGGCTTCCTTGTTCAGCAAGTCACCGACGGTGGTGGTTTCACCGGGGGCAGGAGGAAACACATGCGTATAGTGTAAGCGGACGACATCAGAACTGTGGTAACCCAGGATCTCCTCAGCATCAGGGTTGAAGAAGGTGATGCGGTCGTTTTCATTAAGGGCGATCACGCCTTTAGGCACCAGGGATAGCAGTCGTTCAGCATGCTTCATCTCGCGCTGGGTCACCGACAGGGTATTACGTAGTTGGCGCCGGGCGAAATCAAAATGACGCGACAGCTGGTTAATCTCGGGAATCCCGGTTTCCAGTGGAGTGGAGATGTCCAGGTTGCCCTGGCTGATCTGGTCAGCCGATTTGCTCAGCTGTAACAAGGGTTTGGTGATGTGGCGCGCCTGGCGCACCACCAGAAATGAGCCAAGCACCATGACCAGCAGGCTGAAACCGACAGAAATCAGGGTGGTGTTGATCATTCCACGTCGCATGGAGCCACCTGGAAGAGCCACCTCGCTTAAGGCTACTACATTCCCTTGTGCATCGCTTAAGGGCATCAACCCCACATAGTAGGGTTGATCCTGAGCCGCACCCATCGTGCAGCAAGCTTGCCCGGTCTGTTCCACTTTTAATGCCGAGGCTGGGTCAAGGGACCAATCTGGCGCAGCTGGCAGGCTGGTGGCTACCCGCTTTCCACCCACGATCAGGCTTTGGGCCAGCCCTGATTGCCCTTCGAGGGTCTGCATGTAATCCGTTTTTATTTCACGCGCCACCACGGTGTAGCCGAGCGGGGTGTTCTCATCTGCAGTAGACTGAATCTGGCTCATCCCAACGATATACAGGCGCGGTGGGTCGCCCAGGGTAACAAAGTCAGCTGCATAAGGTTGCCTGCCCACCAGGAATTCCTGCGGGGAGGGCAAGCCCTCCAATGGGTCGCCAGCCTGCAGGTTGGGTGTGATGACCTGAACAATATCTACATCGCCACTCTCTTCTTTAAGTAAATCCAGGTAAGGACCCAGCGCGGCAATATCTTCCTGCTCGATCAGGTTGAGCAGTGTGGGACGCCCAGCAATCAGTCCGGCTAGCTTTTTCAGTCGGGCAACTTCCGCTTCATAGAGACCATTGGTGGCTGATTGGGCATCTTTGACACGCGCCCAGACCTGGTCTTCAAGCACCCGCCACATGGTCAGGTTGGTTGGTATACCGATGAAAATGATGATCGCAGCCACCACCAACACGAGGTTCAGCATGAGCCGCTGTGACAGGTTCATCTGTTGGAAGCGTAGGCGGATGCCGTTGATAATGCGCTGCATATTTAGTGCATTAGCCGGTTTTTATGACCGGTTAATGGGGGAATATTGTTAATTTTAACACAAATGACCATCTCAAAATATTGGTCGCTTACAACCACAGTTGTAATCTACTGTTCCCGACCAGCGTTCAGGCGTCAAAATAGATCGGGTTGGAAATCAATGCCGGCAGTAATGGTAAACCGGGCAGGAAACTTCTTAAAACGTCAATGCGTGCAAACCCAGGGGACTCCATCGTGTATTCTCCGCGTAGGCTGCCATCTGTGTCAGCTTGATGGAGGGCCGTGCTTCCCTTGGCAGTGGACACCTGTACCACATCCCCGGAGACCAGGCCGCTGACCTTGAATACCATCTTGTTTATGCGGGAAAATTCCACACTATCGCCCATGAATGCCTCGCCCGCGGTAAGCTCGAGGGTTGGTCCATTGGCACTATAGACGAGGTACGCATGCCCATGCTTTAAGGCCTCCAGGATATCGCGGCTGCCGGCAGATGAAGCGTAGACGCAAGTGGTTGGACCACCAGGAAAGAGCAACAGGGAATCACGATGGTAGTCGCTCCCCCCGCAGATGGGAATCTTGTTGCCAGCCACAAGCTGGCTGTGCCAGAAGCCAATCGCCTGCAGGTTGGAGCCGCGCATAGGCCCATTCCAGACCTCCAGGCAGTCATACGGCAGGCTATGCATATCAAACAAGAATGGACAAACTGGATCAAATGGATGATTGACACTGATGAAAGCCCCGCGCCCGCGGGCAGAGGCGAAACGAGCAGCCACTTCCTCAGGGGCGTTGGCCAGGAAAGGTTCATCATATGGCTGGTCCACACCTAAAAAGTTAGCGTGACCCTGATAGTGAGTCCACTCGATGCCGGGGATCAAGGTAATCCCAGGAACCTGGGGTAGCGCAGCGGTAGATATCATCTGGTTGTGGTCGGTGATGGCCAGGAAATCCAGTCCGTTCCGTTGGGCATGCCAGGCCAGCTCCTCAACGCTCAAGACGCCATCCGAGGCTTGGGTATGGGTGTGCAAGTCGCCTTTGAGCAGGCGCAGATGTTTCGGGGTGAACGCCAGCTCATACAAGACATCCACACCGGCCTCCGCCACTTTATAAGCACCCACAATGATCTGCCATTCACCCGCTACCAGAGGGGTGGGACGGTAGCCTGGGGTCGCCCAGGTTGCGCTGATCTTGATGCTTAACTTATCCGAGCCCGATGCTCCCACCTGCGTGCCATCCGGGGCAATCAAGCCCAGGTCGATGATGTTCACCTCCCGGCTGGAGGTGAAAGTACCCCCTGGAACGCGGTGATCACTCTTGTCATGCCTCTGATAGCTGTATGACAGTGTGAAAGATTCGGTATCGGCGGGCATATCAAAGGGAAGGGTGAAATACGTGCCCTGCCGGTTGTGCTCAATAAACAACGGGATGCGGTTGTGTGTTGCAGAAGGAATATCAGACATGGCGGCTCAAAGAGGGGACAGATTAGCAGCTAAGAAATGCTGGATATGGGTGTTCCAGAAGAACCAATCGTGAAAGCCATCTTCCTCGTGGTAATCCAACGGAATACTAGCCGCCTCGCAGGTCGCCCGGAAAATGGTATTTAGCGGGTACAGGTCATCCTGGCGACCACAGGCAGCGTACAAGCGGGGCAATACAGAAGGGTTCGCGGCAACATTTTTGATCCACGTGTCGGGGTCATGCAGGCTACCCGGTAACTGGCTCAGGTCACCAAACAAAGCCTTAAGCTCGATCAAGCGCGGGTCATCCATGGAGATCTTCAGGAAGGCCAGGGAGAGCAAGCCTGAGAAGCTGGCGGCGGCAGTATACAGCTCGGGGTGGAGGAAGGCGGCTTTGAAAGCTCCGTAGCCGCCCATGGAGTTTCCTGCAATCAGCGTATCCTCACGCCGGTGAGATAACCCAAACAGGTATTGAAGGTAGTGCGGCAGCTCTTCGGTAATATATGTGAAATAGCTCTGCCCATTGGGCTGGTCGGTATAAAAACTGAGGCCAGCCGAGGGCATGACAACCACCAGGTTATACAGGGCGGCAATCGATTCTATGGCGGTGTAACGCTGCCAGGCGCTGCCATCATCGCTGTGCCCATGCAGCAGGTAGAGCACCTTCGAGCTGGCAATAGGCCTGCCCCCCACCTTGCCTGGTTCAGGAAGGATGACATATAGAGGTGAGTTGACTTTTACTGTTTCGGGTACGTGATCGATGCGCATGAGCGCCATCTTGCCCTCCTCTGGCTAGCCAACCTCAGCAACAGCTGGGGCAGCTTTCAGTTCTTCGAAGTTAATGAAGAACGAAAAGACAAAACTGATCACCATCAAAATCGGTGGAGCGATGGTGAGCAGGAAACGGGATGCCTGGTCGGGCTGCGGGCCCGGGTTCGCCCCACTCTCGTACTGGTATAGGACAAAGACCAGGAAAAAAGCCAGGCTGGTGAACAGGCCATTCAGGCGGTTCATGAAGCCCAGCGCATTGGAAATGATCCCCTCCCGGCGCACGTTATGCTTTCGGGTGTCCTCATCCATGATCTTTGCCCCGATCAGGTCCATGGTGGTGATCACCCCGGCAAAGCCGAAACCCACCAGGGCGCTGCAGATCACCCCGGTGATCAGAGAATTGGCAAAATACAGTGGGATGAAGGCGATGGTCAGGGTAACCAAAGCGGCTCTCCACACCGGCATCAGAGAGAATTTCCT
This sequence comes from Anaerolineales bacterium, assembly GCA_003105035.1. Taxonomy (NCBI): domain Bacteria; kingdom Bacillati; phylum Chloroflexota; class Anaerolineae; order Anaerolineales; species Anaerolineales bacterium. Next base: position 266,902 of record PQAL01000003.1, read on the forward strand.
GACCAGCCAGGCCCAAATCCCGACACAACCGATGGCGATTAACAAAACCGCGGCGAAGAGAAAGGTGGTCTGGCTTTCAGAGAGCCCCAGTGCATACTTCACAAAGAAAGGCATGGAAACCAGGACCAGCGCCATGGCAGCACTGTAAAAAGCATTGGCGAACCCGGCTACCCAGAATTTTCCATTCGTCACCAGGTTGACGATGCTATCCCAAAGCTGCGGTTTGGGTTCGTCTTCTTGGATGTGCGTTTCATGGCTGGTGAAGGTCATGTACAGGATCACCCCACCGCCCAACAAGCCATAAATGACCGCCGTCAGGCTGTAACCAAGGACTTTCGTGACCATGGGGGTGAGGGCGATGCTGATGATCATGGCCACCAGCTGGAATGCCTGGCGCAGGGCGTTGGTGTTCGCCCGGCTGGCATCTTCCCGGAAGAGCTCAGGGAACAACGCTCCATAGTTGGCATTGATGACCGAATCCAGGGTGCCGGTGAACATATAAAACAGCATGCAGTAGACCACCAGGGAATTGGAGGTCAGAAATGCAGGCGGGCTGTAAAAGGCAATGAAACCCAACACCAGCAGTGGCGTGCCGATCACCAGCCAAGGTCGCCTGCGCCCCCACCGCGTGCGCGTCCTGTCCGAAAGGAAGCCATACACGAGGTTATCCGCCGCGTCGATAAACGTATAGATCAACAGCATGAGGGAGAACTGGGGAGTTGTCATCCCCAGGCTGTCCACGTAGTAAATGGCAGCATACGTTTTTAGCATATTGATGGGAATCGAGGTCCCGAACATGCCTATGGCGTAATTGAAGGATTTCAAGCGAGGACTGTTCATGCAAAAGCTCCTCCTGTGCCTATGGTTTTTGTCTGGGAGTGTGGATGAGTGATCGGTAAAGTGTATTATATATCAGAACCATCAGACAATCGGTGCACCGTAAACGATACGAGATTTTTTCTTCCTCTTGAAATTTGATTAACACTACAGGTGACCTGCCGATTTTGACCCACCCGCCCACCCAATATATCCATATCCCGCTCGTGAACAAGAATTAACATCTGGGCTTTTATGTAAACAAACCCATCCTGAATCAATAAGGGACTGCCCAAAAGTTGGACAGCCCCTTAGCATTTATTTCAAAGGCGAAAACGTATCAGCCAAATAGGCGTCGGAATATTGTACGCTTTTCGTGGAGGGGCTGCTTTGACAGGATGGAGTTGCTGTCATGTTGGCTTTCAATCACATGGCAGGCGGTATCGTAACCCCTGACGATCAAGTCGTTGGTCTGGCTGAAATCCCAGATCGGCACAGACGCTTCAACCCCCAGGCCAATATACAACACGGGGACGCCGCGTGCCTCCGCTAGCTCCAGCTCGAGCTGCAGCTGCCTTCTTTCCACAGAATAGACCAGGCGGTTTAAAAACCCCCTGACCCCATCTCCTTCCTCCGACAGTTCACGCGAGTCGATCAGGTCAAGCGCTACAATCTGGGTGGCACCCAGGGTCAGGGCTGGCTCGATCGGCAGGTTACTGACGATAGCCCCGTCCACCAAATAACGGTCCTGCTCCACCACCGGCATGAACCAGGGCGGCAGCCTGGTGGAGAGCATCAATGCATTCAGGATCTTGTCGGCCGGATTCGTGCCATACAGGATGGGCTTACCAGCATTTAAATCCGCTGAAACCAGCACCAGGGAAGGATGGGTCACATCTGCAAAGGTCAGCTCAGGTGTCAATCCACGCTGGATGAAAAAGTCTCTCAGCCGGGTGGATGGATCGTTGGAAGATCGCTTAAATAAAGCCCGAACAGCCAGCCAGATGTAATTGGCAGACATCAGGTCGGCTTCACTGGCCGCACGCCAGGCCTCGGTGAGCTGGTCAAGGCCGGCGCTGGTGAAACCATTCAGGGCTAGAAAGGCAGCATTGACTGCTCCAATCGAAGCACCGATCAATAAATCTGGCTCCAGCCCGTACTCCAGCAAGGCGTACAGGGCACCCACTTGCAGTGAACCGCGCGAACCACCGCCGCTGAGCGCAAATACGAGTTTATGCTCCATCGCATTTTGTGAATTCAGGGACATTTTTTTATCGCCATCATTTTGCCTGATCTATTTTCCCTCTTTACTGAGTATAACAAGGGTAGATAAGGCGGTCAATAAAATGCACGTGAAAGAGTTTTAATATATTCAGCTGGTCATAGACGTTATTGGGCGGGTAGCACGCCTTCCTCAAGGCAGTATATAATCATAAGAGATTTTCTCGATCCGTGCATTCAGAAAACCCCTTAGAGGATGCATCCATGACTGCTATAGGCGTTGAATCCAGAACCCACTCCCTCCCGTTAGACATATTCACGTGGGCAGTTGTTATGCTGGTGTCAGACCTGACCGATGCCGTCTGGCAGGCGCTTGCCGGCACGCCACCTGCTGGGCTGTTCTGGGCCAAATTTTGCTTCCTGGCAGTGATCCTTTTGATCAGCCTGGCGTGGAAGCCCATCCAGATCGTACGCCCTTTCTTCTTCTTGCTAATGGTACTCCTGCTGGCTCTAGAAGGAATGGGCTGGGTGATGGGCACCGCCACCTATAAGCAGTGGGCTGAACAGGTTGGTTGGCTGGCAGCCATGGTCGGCTTTCAAGCATTAAAATTAGCTGTCACCGCCATCATGGTGGTCACGCTATTGTTGATTGGGAAGCGATGGAAAGATTTCTTCTTTAGCTTTGGCCACATCGCAGCACCCGTGAAAGACACTCAAAATAAAAAGCCAACCAGCAAGCAATCAATGACCTGGTGGATGCTGGCGATCATCCTGGGCATTATCATCGCGCCTCTCACCTTGCTCTTTTTTGGAATGAGCGGCCTGCCGTCAGCTGAAATCGTGACCCAGGCTGCACCCATTTTCCCAGCCGTGCTGCTCTTTGCCCTCATCAATGCATTTTCGGAAGAGACACAGTTCAGAGCGGCATTATTGGGAGACGCACAGGTAATTGTTGGGCCCGGGCAAGCCATCTGGCTCACCGCCGTCTTTTTTGGATTCGCGCATTATTTCGGTGGAGCCCCTGCTGGGGTACCTGGTGTCTTGATCACCGGCGCCTTGGGTGCCTTATTCGCCTGGTGCATGCTTGGCTCAAAAAGCCTCCTCCCGGCTTGGTTCATCCACTTCTGCCAGAACGTGATTATTTATGCCTTTTGGGCGATCAGCTCCATCCAATAAGAACCTGGCAGGCTTATCCGGTAACCCAAGCAAACCGCGGGAATAAGCGCTACTGCGCTACAGCAACTCGGACTGCATTACAACATTCGCATTCTTCCCGGTCGCATAGCAAGGCCAGGGCATCTCGCTTCAGCAGCTCAACTACTGCATCCAGTAGATCAGACAAAGGAATGGCCTGTACTGTGGCTTCCCCGATCTCAACCTGGTGGAGGGAATCATCCAGGTGAGGAACCAAGGTTTCAAAACCAGCCGAACAGCCTGGGAATTTATGGCAGGGGATGATCCCTTTCGTTGTAAGCGCCCAGCGGATGAATTGCTTACGTCCCGCCAGCTGCTCCCCATAATGAATACTGGTGTTGACCGTGTGATTCACGCCTAAGAGCAGCACCCAACCGCCTTCATCACGCAGGGCTTGAATGGGAAGCAAGGGCTCCTTGATGGATTGCCCATCCAGGATTTTCCGGGCGTTAATGCCGGCAAACGAAAGGATGGGGTGAGGCGACCGGCTCGCCTTGGGGTGCCGGCGTATGCCTTCTGCCAGAGCGCCCATCAGCGGGTCGGCGGGCATATCGGGGTAGAAGATTTCTGCCAGGCGGTTGAGGTCCTTCCCACTGCCATAGCGCATGGCATTATCCGCTGGCCCAACTTCCGGGATGATCATGGTCTTATAGGTGAACACCGGCACCACGAGGGTATTGAAAGATGAAGATAGCGTTCCCAACAAGGTCTCAACGCCACCCTGGACGTCTCCAAACGCCGAGAGCGAAGCGTGAACAATCACCGGGCAGGTGCGGTCAATCTCAAGCTTGCGTAGCCCGGTGACTATTTCACGAAAGCTTATCACCCCTCATTCTCCCTTCCATTCAGCCTTACGTTTTTCCACGAAGGCCTGCATGCCCTCTTTCTGATCCTGGGTGGCAAAGAGCATATAGAAAGCCCGACGTTCGTCCGCCAGGCCATCGCTCAGGAAGGATTCGAAGGCATGATTGACGGCTTCCTTGCCAAGGCGGATAGCGACCGGGGCGCGGGCTGCAATCTCAGCCGCCAGCTGCATAGCCTCATCGAGATACCGCTCCACAGGTACCACGCGGTTGACCAGGCCAAAGCGCAGCGCCTCCTCTGCGTTCAAATGCCGGTTGTTGAGCACCATTTCCATCGCCAATGCTTTGCCCACGACCCGCGTCAGGCGTTGGGTACCTCCCGCCCCGGGGATCACGCCCAGGTTGATCTCCGGCTGGCCGAAACGGGCAGTCTCAGACGCAACTATCATATCGCAGGCCATCGCCAGCTCATTGCCGCCTCCCAGGCACCAGCCGGATACCGCCGCAATGACCGGTTTATGGATGCCTCTCAGGCGATCAAATTGGGGGATATGGCTGCGCGTCAGCATGTGAACTGCAGTGGCTTCCGCCATTTCCTTGATATCAGCCCCGGCCGCAAAAGCCTGGTCGTCTCCGGTGATGACGATCGCCCCTACCCCAGGGTCAGCATCAAAGACCTCCAGAGCATCCCCCAGCTCATGCAGCACCGTGCTATTCAAGGCGTTGCGTGCCTTGGGGCGGTTGATGCGCACCAGCCCGACCTGGCCAGTCACTTCTGTCAGAATTGTTTCGTATGTGGCAGTCATAATTCCTCCCAGGGTTGTTATATGAAGCGAAATCTGGCTTAACACCACCAAACATTTAAATTATACGTTAAACAAGGCCATGGTATGTCTGAAACAAATGGAAATCGGCCCTGATCCTTTGCGGTCAAACTTGGCCTCACAGCTGCTTAATTATCCAGCCCATGCCAGATGACTTGCCCGTTGATTGAAGAGGCGGCCACGGAGCACAGGTAGATGACCAGGCTCAGCGAGCCAGTTATAGGCATCTGGCTGATTTCAGGCATCCCAGACAACCAACGCCGATAGGCTGCCACATCCCAGGTCTGCTGGGCGGCCAGGCCAGGGATAGCAGGGCCATTGCCTACGATATTTGCTCGGATGTTCCAGCGTGAAAGCTCAGCGGCGGCAGCCTGGGTCAGGCCAATCAAGCCTGCCTGGCTAGCTGAACAAGCGCTGCGGCCTTGATCAGCTTCACCTTTCCAGCCGGTGGATATGAGGTTGACGATCACCCCACCACCCTGTTGGCGCATCACCCTCCCCACCTGCTGCATGGTAAAGAACGGCCCACCCAGGTTCACATCCAGCGTGCGGTGGAATTCCCATTCGTCCATTTCCAAAATTGAGGCATCCGGAGCAACTGCTGCGTGGTTGATCAGGATATCGATTCGCCCAAAGTGATCCAGCACCTGGGCGATCATGCCTTCAATGGGCATGCGCTTGGCGATATCAAAAACGTACGGCCGGGCTATGCCACCGTTTTGGATAACTTGATTAACCGTCTCATCCAGGCTGAGCGGGTTGATATCATTGGCTGCCACGTAGCCGCCAACGGCAGAAAACGCAATGGCAGCTTTGCGCCCAAGGCCTCTCCCGGCCCCGGTGACCAAAACGACTTTACCCGTAAATTCATCCATATAGGCTAGCTCCTGGCAGGGAAATGCAGAATTTTTCACCTAAATCACCCGTTTATTGATTTTCGCCAGCGTTCTCACAAGTGACGACCTTATCGGCGTTTCGTCCGGCATTGAGCTCCAGCCCCAGGTAAGAGGATGGATCGAGGGTGTTCTCAATTTTCAGCTCGTTGCGAAAACTGCCTACACCATCATCCTGGACGATCGAAAAGTGCAGGTGAACACCCGTCGGGTTGTTTGGGTCACCCGAATAATCACCCTGGTAGCCCAGGAATGTACCTGCCTCAACGAAGACGTCGCTGATGCCGGGTGGAAATTCTGGCGAGATGTAGGAAGTGCCATTTTGATCGGCCATATGGGTGTAATAAGTCCAGATTTGCCGGCCTGGTTGGAGTGGGTCAGCCGGGATACGGATGATGACCGTGGATTTCCAATCCGGCAAGCGGGTGAGGTAACCGGCAGAAGCAGCTACCACGGGTGTAACACCCGCAAGCTCGCCCCCGAAAATATCGATCCCTTGATGCTGGCTGCCAGGCCGGAAGGAATCGCCCCAGATGAAGCCGACATACCCGCTGGTGGGCAGGCTGAAAGGCGCCTCTCCGCAGTGCGTGCCAGCCTGTATCGCCCAGTCCTGGTGGGCAGCCGGATGATTCAACCACTCTCCCAGGCGTTTTACCCGGCCAAAGCGCGTGCGCAGCCATGGATAGGCAAAATAGATCCCCACCAGGACGCATACCAACAAGACTCCCATGACCCAACGCCCGCTTCTTGCAGGCTGGCGCCTATGCGTGGGAAACTCCCGCAGTGAGCTCATCCAGGCCCTTGATTCCTGGCGATGCGTTCCTGTGCCAGGCTGATATAAGTGGGATTAATCTCATAGCCCACATAATGCCGGTTGGATTTGAGGGCTGCCAGGGCAGTTTGCCCGCTGCCCATGAATGGATCGAGAACCACATCCCCTTCAAAGGAGTATAGTTGGATCAGCCGGTAGGGTAGCTCAACCGGAAAGGGTGCTGGATGGCCAACCTTGTTAGCCGATTCAGCCGGGAACGTCCACAGGCTTTTGGAATACTCCAGGAACTCCTCGCGGGAGATGGTGCTTTTCCGGGGAGGCTGGTTATGTCGCTTGAACATCCCCTTGGAGAAAACCAGGATATATTCATGCACATCCCGCAGGGTGGGATTAGTAGCGGATTTCCAGCTGCCCCAGGCAGTGGAGGGGCTGGCGCTGGCTGCCTTGTTCCAGATGATCTCGCCACGCATTAAATACTTCAGGCTGAGCATGCTTTCAGTGATCCAGGCGTGCAGGGGGATGTAAGGCCGGCGCCCCAGGTTGGCCACATTAATGCACGCCCTGCCACCCGGCACAAGCACCCTGAGCACTTCCGCCCACACCCTATCAAGAAAAGCCAGATACTCCGGCAGGCTCAAATCGGCATCATATTCCTTGCCCACATTGTAGGGTGGTGAAGTAACCATCAGGTGGATGCTGTTATCCGGCAGCTCGGCCATGCTTTCTGCGGAATTCTGGCAGATCTGGTCGAGATGCTCCGCAGGCAGCGGATTTTCCACGGTATCGGTCAGGTTTTCTTGTGGCTGGTCGTGATACAGGCGGCTTTTATAAAAGTCGGTCGCATCGTGATTCTGTCGTCCAGGCGACCCAAATTTGCTGGTGGCAGACTTGTTCGTTTTACCGCCCATGGGCTATGCAAGCAGATCCAATACTGCTGCGCCTGTCGCCTGGAGGATATCCTGTGGCTTAAGCTGCAGGAGCACATTTTCTGCACCCCCTCCTGCATAGGCGCTGGGGAGCTCAAGCACCCGCTGGTCGATCACCGTGTTTAGCCGCTGCCGGTGACCGAAGGGCGGCATGGCACCCACTTCATAACCGCTAACCCGCAGAACCGTGTCAGGATCAGCCAGTTTCACCTTCTTTTTTCCCACACCATAGAAATCGGCAATGGCCCGCCGCTGAATATTCGATAAGCCGCAGGCGATTGCCATCACCGGATGGTCGTCGACCAGGAAAAGTATGGACTTGATGATCTGGTCCACGCTGGTGCCAACAGCCAGGGCTGCCGTTTCCACTGTAGGCGTAGGGACCTCCAGACGGACGATCTCACCCCGGATATCATGCGACTGCATAAATCGCCTCAGCTCTTCCACGCCCAATGTGGTCGCCAGCATACTATCCATTAGTCTTATATCGTCGGATGTTTTCCAGGTCATCTTCGCTGTGATCAGCAATTATTAACTTAACCGTGCCCCCGGTCATTTCTTGCAACAGCCTGCCAGCTTCCTGACCCGATTCGGATGCCAGGCCCAATTTCAGGGCAGCGTACGAGTCAAAATACAGCTCGTGGATCATGGAACATGCTAGCTCACCGTAAATCACCTGACTCACCCGGCTGGTCGCCTCGCGACGCAGGCCGGGGATATCTTCAGCGGCATGTAAGAAGCGGGGCCAAAACACATGGAAATCGGGCGTGGCGGTTGATTCGACCAGGATGATCAGTTTGTGCATGGGTCCATTATACCCTTGACAATTGTGCTCCATAACTATTATGAAAGGCTAACCAGTCTTCTTTCGTGGTATGATTCCGTTGTCAAGAGGATCTGAATGGACGATAAGATCACTATCATTGAAGGACCACCGCCGAACTTCGAGGACGTGCACGAGGGTTGGCCCTTAGGTTTAAACGAAAGCCCATCCCTGCATAAGCTGGCCATGACGCGCCTGCGAACGTTCAACGGGCCAGCGCTGGTGGAACGCTGCTACCGCGCCTGGCGCGAGCGACAGGCCATCCAGCTTGAGTTCCGCGCCGCAGATGGGTTGATCCATAAGACCCCTATTGTGGCATCCCGTACTGTCGAAACCGAGGATGGGCAGCTCATTTTCCTGTGGGTGCGTTTCACCGAACAGGAAGCGCTGCTCGAGCTTGGTGCTGACGATGACCAGTACGAAGACGACGACCAGGAGCCACCTGAATAATTAACTCCATTGCAAATGCTGAACAGGCAGGAGAAAAACCTGCCTGTTCTTTGTTTAAGGATACAATAATCCTGGGAGTGTGGGCTATGTCTGACCTGGTAAGGATTAATCTAAAAGACGGCATTTTTACCATCACGCTTGACCATCCACCAGCCAACGCACTCACCCTGGAGATGGTCAGGCTATTACAGGCTGCATTCAGGCAGGCCAGCCAGGAAAAGCTGGCCCGTCTGGTTGTGCTCCGCGGGATGGGAGATAACTTCAGCGGTGGCCAGGATATCTACGAAATCCTGAAAGCTGAAGGGGTTTCATACCGTAAACACATGCAGGAGACTTACAACCCGCTGGTATTGCAAATCCGTCGTCTTGAGCTGCCAGTGCTGGCAGAAATCCGCGGCACCGTGGCCGGTGCCGCGCTGGGCTTAGCCCTGGCTTGTGACCTGCGCCTTGCCAGCGATGAGGCACGCTTCGTGGTGGGGTTCCTGGGCATCGGTCTGGCACCCGATTCGGCGGTATCGTTATTTCTCCCGGCATTAATCGGCCTGGGGCGCGCCACCGAGGTAGCTTTCACCAATGAGCCGATACTTGCCCAGCAGGCGCTTGATTGGGGCCTGGTCAACCGCCTCTTCCCCGCCCATCTGCTTGAATCAGGCACCGCCCAGGTGGCAAAGGCGTTAGCCAGTGGACCAATCCATGCCATGGGATTAGCCAAGCGTGATTTTAATAAAGCAATCTACCCGCACCTGGAACAGGTGTTGGATTATGAAGCTCATATCCAGGAAATTGCCCGCCTGGGGGGCGAGCACAAAGAGGGAGTGAAAGCCTTTGTCGATAAAAGGCCACCTGAGTGGATGGGTGGCTAGCCGCGCATAAACATACCAGCGATGGCGAGGAAGAAGAACAGGCCGGTGACAGCAATCCCGGCAATGATCACCTCGCGCTGGCTACGATTATCCCCAATCGAATAGGGTGGATACATCCCTTGCCGGCGGAACTGAGGCCCTGCAAACCAGGCAAACAGCGTCCCGCCGATCAATCCACCGATATGGCCCCAATTATCGATGCCAGAATTAGGCGTCATCCCGATGATCAGGTTGATCACCCCGATGACGATCACCTGGGACAAGGCCCTGGGGGCCATGCTGCCAAACACTTCCCGGTTATGATAAAAGAGCACACCTTCCGCCCCCAGTAAACCGAAGATCGCAGTTGACGACCCCAGGGAAGGATTGAGGGTAAATAAAAAGGACATCACGTTGCCCGCAAAACCGCCGATTAGAAAGAGTGCCACATAACGCCCGCGACCATAGAAGCGTTCAATCGTCGTTCCAATGGCGAACAAGGCATACATATTGAAACCGAGATGCAGGACGGAGGCATGCAGGAACATGGGGGTGATCAACCGCCAAAGTTGCCCACGCATGATCATGGCATTATCTTTGGCAAAGGCATTGGCGATGTCTATTTGAAATAAATAGGCAATGGCATATTGCAGGAGAAAGATCCCCACGCAGATACCGATCAGGACGTAGGTTATATAGGGTCGAAATACTGGCCGTAGGACCTGCTGACCGGTAATCCCTAAGGGTGAGGAATATGGTTCCTGGGGCCGGGGTGGTTCTTGATTCATAAGGTTACTTTCCGTTGTTTTACACGGTGATGTTCAGCAGTAATAATCGAAAAGATGATCTCCACTGTCTCTTCCTGGCAGTCATCCCGGTTAACGACAACATAATCAAAAAGCTCGATCTGGGTCAATTCATGGCGAGCAGTGGCAATACGTAGCTGCAGGTCTTCAGGCGTTTCTGTCTTGCGTTCCTTAAGGCGCTTAATCATCTCGGCCTCGTCCTGAGGAGAAAGGAAAATCAGCAAGGCTTCCGGGCACAACCTGCGGATGGTTTCAGCGCCCTGTACATCCAGCCGCATGACCACATCCTTATTGGTGGACAGGGCCTCCCTCACTTGCTGCTTCGGGATACCCTTGTAATCGTTATAGACCAGGGCATACTCCAGCAGGTCGCCCCTTGCAATCATCCCGGCGAATTCTTCCTGTGAATAAAAGAAATAATCCCTGCCGTGGACTTCATTGGGTCGGGGTGGGCGGGTAGTGGCGGTGATCACGAATTGAAAGGCTAGGTTCCTGGCCTTCATGCGCTGGATGATGGTGTCTTTCCCCACCCCCGACGGTCCGGAAATCACGATAAGGAGTGGCTGTGGCTGGGATAGGGTGAAGTTGTCTTCGCTCATAGAATTCTCCGCAAACACGCATTATAATTCAGGCTTGCTCCACCTGCGAGCAATATTAATGGGCATCTTTGTCGATGGGAGATCAATCATGCCAGTTTACCAGTATCGCTGTTTGAATTGCAAGAAACGCTTCGAGTTGTTTATGTCTTATCAGGACTATGGGGTAAAAGCCGTACACTGTCCCCATTGTGACAGTGACCAGGTCCAGCGGCGTATCGGGCGGATCCGGGTCGCCAAATCGGAGGAGAGTCGCCTGGACAACCTGACCGACCCTTCAGGGCTGGAGGGCCTTGAAGATGACCCGCGTGCCCTGGGAAAGATGATGCGTAAAATGAGCAATGAAATGGGGGAAGACGTTGGCCCGGAGTTTGATGAGGTGGTCAACCGGTTGGAGTCTGGTCAGAGCCCGGAAGATATCGAAAAAGCCATGCCCGACCTGGAAAATAGTATGGGTGGGCCTGGCGATGATATGGACTACTAGGATGCAGCTCTGCTCGACGGACTGACATGCAGCCTTTGGGTAATCACCCGGCGTAGTTCATCCTGCACCTGCCGGGGGGACAATGAAGCATCAATGACTTCCCAGCGCTCAGGCTCAGCTTTCACCAGCTGAAGATATCCCTGGCGCACACGCTGGTGAAAATTCAGATCATAGGCATCCAGGCGGTTCCACTCGCCCTTCAGCTCTTTACGCCGCAAGCCAATTTCGACATCCAAATCGAGCAAAATGGTCAGGTCAGGCTTCAACCCACCGGTGGCAAAGGTTACCAGAACCCGCAGCGATTCGATATCGATCTGGTGCCCGTATCCCTGGTAAGCCAGGGTCGAATCGGCATAGCGGTCGCTCAACACCACCCCACCGTTGATCAGGTGTGGCCGGATCACCTGTTCAACCAGCTGGGCACGTGAAGCCTGAAAAAGCAGGATCTCGGTGCGCGGGTTCATTTCCTTGTTTTCCAGGTTGTGTAAGACAGTGCGGATTTGTTCGCTAATTGAGGTCCCGCCTGGCTCACGGGTGGTCAACACATCCTGCCCATTTTGGTGTAAATAATCAGCTAACAGGGGGATTTGCGAAGTCTTTCCGCTTCCTTCGGGTCCTTCCAGGGTAATAAACATGCCGTTCAATCCCGATAGATCCTTACCCGTCGATATGGTTCCTTGCCGTAGGAGTGCGAGGTAAGGTTCGCCTCACGGGCCATCTGGTGCTGCAAGCGCCGAATGTAGGCCGTGGCTGGCGGCAGCTCCACGTAGCGTTCACCGTTCAAAACTGCATCAATCGCTGCCTGGGCGCTTTGCATGGCCGGGTCAAGCCCGCGTTCCTCGGTCGGAGAAGAGGACAGGTTGAATAAGTCACTCAGGAAATGCTGCATCTGGTTGACCGTATTGGCCCTCAGCACGTAGATGGGCATGCCCCGATTCTCAGCATCGATCACCGGGTGCTGGCGGTTGCGATAATAGGAACGCAGGGTGACCAGCACCTGGGCTTCCGGTAACTCGTTCACTACCACCGCGGGGACGCCTAAATACTTGGCAGCCTGGATCAGGCGATTGCGCGCTACCCCATAAGGATAGATGCGTACCGGTTGCAGGGTTGATAACGCTTGGCTGCCTGCGGCTTCGCTGCGCTGCTCAGGTGCCTCATTATTGTGCCCCCGGTTTTCGGCAGCTGGCAGCCCTCGCTCCTTACCGAACTCCATCGGCTGGCGGGTAAAGCCTTGGGCACCGATTGGGCGTTTGGCAGGCGGCGTGGAATGTTCCACGTGGATCTCACCACTCTCATCCCGATAGCGAAGCTCGGGAGGAATGGGGTAACCGCGCAGCAAGGCATCCACCGAATCACCGACGTCCAGGTGCACAGCCAGGCGATCACGCGTCTGGATCTCGATCAGCACATCAAAGGTAGGTGGGGAGCGCCGCTCCAGCACGGTCTTTTGGGTGCCCCGCCGGCGAGCCTCTTCGTCAGACAGGGTGACCGATTCGATTCCACCCACCAGGTCGGACAGGGTAGGGTTGAGCAGCAGGTTTTCCAGCGTGTTTCCATGCGCGGTCCCAATCAGCTGGACACCGCGCTCGGCGATGGTACGGGCTGCGGCTGCTTCTAATTCGCGCCCGATCTCATCAATCACAATCACTTCAGGATTGTGATTTTCCACAGCCTCGATCATCACCTCATGCTGTAAAGCCGGTGTGGAAACTTGCATGCGCCGTGCCCTGCCAACCGCCGGGTGTGGGACGTCACCATCTCCGCCAATTTCATTGGATGTATCGACGATCACCACGCGTTTTTTCTCACCCAACAGGCGGGCCGATTCGCGCAGCATGGTGGTTTTACCAATCCCAGGGCGGCCAAGCAACAACAAGCTCTTCCCACTTTCGATCAAATCCTGGATGATATCCGTTGTGCCGTAGACAGCCCTGCCAACCCGGCAGGTTAAGCCAACAATGTCGCCACGCCGGTTGCGGATGGAGGCAATACGGTGCAGCGTACGCTCCATGCCGGCCCTGTTATCCGTATCAAAGGCGCTGATGCGTTCCACTACGTAATCAATATCCGCGTGAGTCACCTCGATCTGGCTGAGAATTTCCTCCTGGTCGATATAGCGGGCCGTAGGTACCCTCCCTAGGTCAAGGATCACTTCTAGCAAATCGTCTGAGCGGTTGATTTTCGTCAGCTGTTTTGCCAGCCCAGGGGGTAAAACGTTCAACAAAACATCCAGGTTATCTGTAATTTTATTTCGAGTCATATCTTCCTTAGGAATTCCATCATCAGGATTCCTTTTTTTATTGTTATAGATTGGCCTGCGAGTGCCGATCGGCTTCAGCACGCTCTATATATTTCATTTCCCCAATCTGTGCCAAGGGTGCCGAGGGCTCAACCCGCTTACCATTGATTACCGTGACCGGGTAGGCTTGATTAACCTTTAGCGCCGCAGCCAGGTGGCGAACCAGCACTGCCTGGGTTGTGCCAGGCTTCGCACCCATGGCCTCGATGGCCGAATCCAGCCAGGATTGGTAAGAGCGGATACAGATGAATAATGGCCGGTTACCTCTCCCGGGCATAACTCCCAGCAGATGCACCAGGTGGCGTTCAAACCCTGCCGCATCCGGATGGATGAATGGCTGGACCCAGATCCCGTTTCGGCCATATTTCAGCTCAATAAAAGCCAGCAGATTCCCGTCTTGATAATAAACAACCCCTTTTACACCCTTTTTCGGCAAGGGTTCAACCTGCTGGACCAACCCTGGTACGACATTGCAGTACAATGTGCGCACACTGATCACATCCTTAGACTTACAGGAAGTCCAGCTTACCGGCTTTTTTTCTCCGGCGGGCTGTCCATCCAGGCGCCACACACGCTGGCGCGCATATATCGCGAAACCTGCCCGGTGTAATAATTCAACAACATGGCTGCTTTCGTTGACTTCCGCCAGGATGTGGAATGCACCAATATTTCCTGCTTCAGTCGCCATGGTATCTGCCAGCAGGGATAGCTCTGGTTGGCCTACGGAATCTTCCGGCGCCAGGAATGATAACCGCCCATATGTGGACCCGGTTAAACAAGTTAGCTGACCGATAATTGGCGTGCTTGTAGAGGAGTTGTCCTCGCATCGGTAAGTATAGATGCGGGTGGACGGCCCAATGTAAGAGAGCACCGCGCCCATTGGGATTAATGCTCTACCTTGGGTGAGAACCCGGGCGCTGTCCAGGAAGAGCCCTCGATTAAGATATCCACGCAAAAGGGGCCAATCACGCCAACCAAATGGGCGAATATTCATGCTGCCATCTGTAAGAAATAACGGTGAAACCGGTCATCATTGGTCAGCTCAGGATGGAAGGCAGTAGCCAGCAGGTGGCCCTGCTGGGCAGCCACAATCCTTCCATCGTCAAGTTTTGACAGGATGCAGGCATCAGCTTGAACAGATTCGATCAGTGGAGCCCGGATGAAAACGGCATGGAAAGGCCTTTCTAGCGGGTCAACCTTTAACAAGGCAGGAACGTCCAAATCTACCTCAAAGCTGTTCACCTGCCTGCCGAAGGCGTTGCGCTCCACGGTGATATCCATCAATTGGAGCAGGGGCTGGTTGCGATGGGCATCCTTGGATAGGAATATTGCCCCTGCGCAGGTACCCCAGACGGGCCTTGCCTCGCCAAATTGACGCAAAGGTTCCATCATGCCGTAGCTCACCGCCAATTTGGCGAATGTGGTCGATTCACCACCGGGGATGATCAACCTATCCAACCCGTCCAGCTGGCTAGGCAGGCGCACTTGCTCAGCTTCCATACCTAGGCGCCTGAGCACACTGGAGTGCTCAGCAAAATCCCCTTGCAATGCCAGGATACCGATCCGCATCTACCAACCACGTCCAGCGATGCGTTCCACCTCGGGCATCGTAGACACGTTCCGCCCCACCATCGGGTCACCCAGGTTCCGGCTTACTTCTGCCAGGATATAAGGATCATTGTAATGCGTGGTCGCCTTGACGATCGCCGCGGCACGTTTGGCAGGATCGCCCGACTTGAAGATCCCCGAGCCGACGAAAACACCATCCACACCCAGCTGCATCATCAACGCAGCATCTGCCGGTGTGGCGATGCCACCCGCCGCGAAATTCACCACTGGCATCCGGCCTTCCTGGCGGGTCTGTACGACCAACTCGTAAGGTGCACCGATCTCTTTTGCGTAGGCCATCAGCTCCTCAATTGGCATATTTTGCAGATGGCGGATCTCGCCCAACACGGTGCGGGCATGCCTGACGGCCTCTACCACATCCCCGGTGCCGGCTTCGCCTTTGGTACGGATCATGGCAGCGCCTTCACCGATCCGGCGCAGAGCCTCTCCCAGGTTTCGACAGCCACATACAAAGGGAACCTTGAAGTCGTGCTTATAAACATGGTGCTCTTCATCCGCCGGGGTGAGGACTTCGGATTCGTCGATGTAATCCACCCCGATAGCTTCCAGGATTTGGGCTTCGACAAAATGACCTATTCGGCATTTGGCCATGACCGGGATTGAAACAGCATCCATGATCTGCAGGATTAGCTCCGGATCACTCATGCGCGCCACACCACCCTGGGCGCGTATATCAGCTGGTACCCGCTCCAGGGCCATCACTGCTACGGCCCCGGCATCTTCGGCAATCTTGGCATGCTCGGCAGTAACCACATCCATGATCACACCGCCTTTAAGCATCTGTGCCAACCCTTTCTTTACGGTGAATGTGTTTGTTTGTCCTTCCATATCAACAACCTCCTGAACCAACAAGAGACTCCCGTCAGACATCAGCAACGCAAGTCTCAAAATAATATGTGAAAATTCATATTCTGACAGCATTCTACCACGCGGCTACAGGCGTGGCAATCCGTGCTGCCTTCCAGCAAACCGGATGGGCACTTGTATCCTGGCGGGTAATTTGTTACAGTTAAGGAAATTACAATGGATAGGAGCGTCCGATGAACCTGATCAGCGTAAAAATCGAAAAGCCCGAGGAAATTAATTTTATCCTGGGGCAGTCCCATTTTATCAAGACTGTGGAGGATGTGCACGAGACCCTGGCAACTGCCGTGCCAGGGATCAAGTTCGGCATTGCCTTTTGTGAGGCCTCAGGAAAATGCCTGATCCGCTGGAGTGGGACGGACGAGGCGATGTGCGCGCTGGCGCGCAGGAATGCTCAGGCCATTGGTGCTGGTCACAGCTTCATCATCTTCCTGGGGGATGG